>UQNB01000013.1 GCA_900542235.1 uncultured Collinsella sp. | reverse complement strand
GATGCCAAAACGGTCACCCGTGAGGAAGTGTTGGGTTCGAGTGCTGTGGACAATGTTCCAACATGCTGGGATCGAACTCGCTAGCCGGAATCACGCGGTAACCGTGGCGGAGTAGAAGGTCGACGAAAACACCGTTGCCCGCAGTGAGCGTGCCACTAAAGGTGCCGTCGTAGATACGGCCCGCCCCGCACGAGGGGCTGCGGTCCTGCAGGATGCACGCGGCGATCTCTTCCGGGCCGCCCGCCTGCTCGCACATATCGAGCGCACGTTGGGCACCCAGGCGAAATTCGCGATCAACCGAGATGCCCTCGCAGGTACGAACCTCGCCGTTCACAATCTCGGACGGCTTGCGTGGCGTGGGAAGACCCCCAAAGACCTCAGGACACACCAAGAGGACCTCGGTCCCCGTACGCTCGCAGGCCTCGACCAGTTCGCGAAGATAATTGTCGAGCCCGTTATACTTGCAGCTCTCGCCCATCAAGCAGGCACTTACCACGATCTTCATGCATATCCCTCCCAAGCAAAACGCCCCATTTGAGATAGAAGCTCAAATGGGGCGTTCGATGCTGTGTAACCAGCCTTACTGCTGCTTCGGCATCAGCGGATTCTCGCGCGTGAGGAGATTCATGAACTCCTCGCCCGTGATCGTCTCCTTCTTGTACAGATAACGAGCCAGCTCGTGGAGCTTAAACTTGTTCTCCTTCAGAATCTGCAGAGCGCGGTCGTGCGCATCCTCGATCAGCTTGGCGACAATCGCGTCCACGCGCTCGGCCGTACCGGGGGCACAGGTGAGCGACGTGTCCTGGTTGAGGTACGCATTCTGAACGGTACCGAGCGCCATCATGCCAAACTCATCGGACATACCAAAGCGCGTCACCATGTTACGGGCGAGCTTGGTGGCCTGCTCGATATCGTTGGCCGCGCCGGTCGTCATCTCGCCAAAGATGAGCTCCTCGGCTGCACGGCCACCGCAATAGACGGCGAGCTTGTCCAGGACCTCCTGGCGTGTGGTCAGGAAGCGCTCATCCTCCTCGACCTGCATGGTGTAGCCCAGAGCACCGCTCGTACGCGGCACGATGGTGATCTTCGTGACCGGCGCAGAGCCCTTCTGGCGAGCGGCAACGATGGCATGGCCGATCTCGTGGTAAGAAACGACCTGTTTCTCGTGGTCGGACAGCACCGTAGACTTACGCTGCTGACCGGCGATGACGACCTCCACCGACTCCTCAAAATCGTCCTGCGTGGCACGCTTGCGACCCTCACGGACGGCTCGCAGGGCGCCCTCGTTGATGATGTTGGCCAGGTCGGCGCCCGAGGCACCGGGCGTGGCGCGGGCAATCGCGGTCAGGTCGATCGGCGGCTGCGTCTTCACGCTCTTGGCATGCAACTCAAGAATGTTCTTACGGCCGGTCAGGTCGGGCAGCTCAACGGGGATGCGGCGGTCAAAACGGCCGGGACGCAACAGGGCCGGGTCAAGGCTGTCGGGACGGTTGGTAGCAGCAAGAACGACAATACCCTTGTGGTTATCGAAGCCGTCCATCTCGGCGAGCAGCTGGTTGAGCGTCTGCTCGCGCTCGTCGTTGCCGCTAAAGCCGCCGCCGTCACGCTTTTTGCCGATGGTATCGATCTCGTCGATAAACACGATGCACGGGGCCTTTTCCTTGGCCTGCTTAAACAGGTCGCGCACCTTGGCGGCGCCGCGGCCGACAAACATCTCGACGAACTCAGAACCCGAAATGCTAAAGAACGGCACCCCCGCCTCGCCGGCAACGGCCTTGGCGAGCAGGGTCTTACCGGTGCCCGGAGGGCCAACAAGGAGAGCACCGCGCGGCAGCTTGGCGCCGATCTCCTCGTAGCGCTGCGGCTTCTCCAGAAAGTCGACAACCTCCTTAAGGGATTCCTTGGCCTCTTCCTGGCCTGCAACATCCTTAAAGGTCACGCCCACATCTTTGGAAGCGATAACGCGAGCGCCGGACTTACCCAGCCCGCCGCCGCCAAAGCCACCGCCGCCAAAGTTCATCGACGGACCGTCATCGCCCATGGCCTTCTTCATACGGCGGTTGAGCCACCAACCGATGAGGAAGAAAATCGCCATGGGAAGGATGAGCGTGAGCAGGTAGTAGGTCATCAGACCCGAGTTTTTATCGGGAACGACCGACTCCAGGGACGCACCGGATTCAAGCACGCGATCGGTAAAACCCGCATCATTCGGCACACCGGTCGTCTTGTAAGCGATGTTCTCGTCCTCGCCCTTCTTGGTGTAATAAATCGAGTAATCGTCCGTGTTGTACTCGACCTTGTCGACACTCTTCTTATCGAGCGCTTTGACAAACGTCGAGTAATCGGTCTTCGTAATCTGCTGCGTGTGACCGATGTTGGGGAACAGAACGGTCGAGAGCACGAGGTAGACGACGAAGGCGATGAGCACGTAGAGGATCATATTCCGTCTACGTTTGTTGTCATCCATCTCCATCTGCTTGAACTCCATCTACTGGGGTTGATAATCTTTTCTAGAATACCCAACCCGGACGGCGATAAACCGACGCCGGGCACGAAAGGACAGAGATGGCATCACTGGAAGTCGGCAAGGTTCAAATCTATACGGGCGACGGCAAGGGCAAGACGACGGCTGCGCTGGGGCTCGCACTGCGCGCCACGGGCTATGGACTTAACGTGCTCATGCTTCAGTTTGCCAAGAAGCTGCACTGCGCCGAACATGACGCAGCTCCTCGATTGGGACTACGCATCGTACAAGCCGACCGCGACACGCCTGAAGCCTGTGCCGCACAGATCATGGAGCTCGCACGCGAGCAGATTAGCCAGGTCGACGTGCTGATCTTGGATGAGCTGGGAGAAGCCATGCGACGGGGCTTTGTGACGCGCGAAGATGTCGAAGCGTTGATCGCGATGAAACCGACCACCACGGAGCTCGTGCTCACCGGCCGCGGTTTGCTGCCCCTCGCCGACCTTGCCGACCTAGTAACCGAAATGCGCCCCGTCAAACACTACTTCGACGAAGGCCTCCTAGCCCGCCAAGGCATCGAATACTAATCATTGGGGACGTCCCGAATGGCTAGGCGGTGGCGCGGCCTAGCCAGTTGCCGCTGTGGTGGTAGATGGTGAACATCGTGGCGGTGATTACCCAGGTTACGGGGTAGACCAGCAGCAGATGCTCGAGCGAGGGATCGAGCGGCATAATCGCGAACACCCACGCCACGCGGAGCACGACCGTGCCGAAGATCGTGAGCATCATAGGCTGGAAGCTCACGCCGGCGCCACGGATGGAGCCGGACGCGTTTTCGATAATCGAGAAGATCGCGTAGAACGGCGCGATGAAATGAAGAATCGTCGTAGTGTAGGCCGAAATCGCGGCATCGTCGATAAACAAACGCGACAACGGACCCGAGAACACCAGCAGCACGGCAGACAGGCCACCAATGAGCATAAACGACAGCACGAGCGACGTGTGGTATCCCTTTCGCATGCGATCGTAATTGCGCGCACCAAAGTTCTGCGCCGAGAACGTGGTGATCGACACGCCGAGTGCCTCGGTCACCATCCAGATAATGCCGTCCAGGCGGCCGGAAAGACCCCAAGCGGTCGTGACATCGGCACCAAACGAGTTGACCGACACCTGAATCAGCACGTTCGAGATCGAATACGCTGCAGACTGAACGCCCAGCGGCAAGCCGCACGAAAGCATGCTCTTGCAGATACCGGGGTCAATACCGAGCTTGGAGAGCGAGAGACGCCACGCACCCGGAGCGCGCATCATGCGAACCACAATCATCGTGGCATTGGTGCAGATGGTCAGCGCCACCGCGATGCCGCAGCCCAGCGCTTCCATGTGAAGCACGGCAACAAAAAGAATGTCGAGTGCCACGTTGACGAAGCAGCCGGAGGCAATAATGACCGCCGGACCGCGCGTGTCGCCCACGGCGCGCAACAGCGCCGTCCCCATATTGAGCAGCAGCGCCGCAAACATGGCGGCAAAGTAGCAACGGGCATACGCCACACCCTCGGCCAGCAGCTCATGCGGCGTATTCATCAGCACAAGCATCGGCTCGACAAACACCATGCCCAGAATGGAAATGACAATGCCGCCCACCAGCGCGAGCGTCATGGCCGTATGGACCGATCGGCTCAGGCGCTCGTCATCGTGCTGGCCAAAAAACTGGCCCGTAATGACCGCGCAGCCGGCACCGACGCCGACACAAAAGCCAATGCAGAGCTCTGTAAGCACCATCGTGGCCTGAATGCCACCCAGCGCGAGCTTGCCGCCAAACTGACCGACGATATAGGTACCGATAAGCGTGTATGCCTGCTGAAAAAACGAACTAAAGAAGATGGGAACGCACAGCGACAGCAGCTGCTGCCAAATGACACCCTGCGTTACATCGATAGCCGTAGATTTCTTAGCCACACGCCCTCCCCGCCAGCGTACGTCAAACAACAAAACGGCAATTTAAGACCAAAAGCAATACCAGCTTAGCACCGACCGGCGTCGACCGATACACCCCGAATCAGAGCCCGGTGCGGAATATCTGCCTAGTGATACAGCCCCGGCTGGTAGTGGTACTCGTTACTCACATGCGGGCACAGCTGCCAAAAGGCGACAGCACTTGCCGCGGCCACGTTGAGCGAATCGACCCCATGCGCCATCGGAATACGCACGGCGCGGTCGCAGCCTGCAATGGTCTTGGCGCCCAAGCCAGCACCCTCGGTGCCCATAAAGATCGCCAGACGGTCAATCTCCTGCAGCGCGGGATCGTCCAACGACACCGAATCATCCGTCAACGCCATGGCGGCACACGAAAAGCCGGCATCGTGCAGCGCCGCCAGCCCATCATGCGGCCATACGCGCGCCTCGCTGCCAATGCGCGTCCAGGGCACCTGGAACACCGTGCCCATGCTCACGCGGGCCGAGCGACGGTACAGCGGGTCACAGCAAGTGGGGCTCACCAAAATGCCATCGACGTTCAGCGCAGCCGCCGATCGGAAAATCGCGCCGACGTTGGTGTGGTCGACAATGCCCTCGAGCACGCACACGCGCACCGGGCGCTCCCCCGCCGCCTCGACGACGCCACCCAAGAACTCGGCTACCGGAATCTGACGTGGACGACGGAATGCCGCGAGCGCACCGCGCGTCACGTTAAAGCCCGTCAGCTGCTCCATAAGATCCATCGAGGCCACGAACACGGGAACTGGGCCCGCACTTTCGCGTACCGCCAGGCGCTCAAACAGCGGCATCATCTGGTCGAGCCAGCGCTCGCCCAAAAGAAAGCTCACCGGCTCGTATCCGGCGCGAACCGCACGCTCGATGACCTTGGCACTCTCGGCGATAAAGATGCCCTTTTGCGGCTCCAGCACGCAGCGCAGCTCGCGCTCGGTCAGTCGCACGTAAGCATCGAGCCGCTCGTCCTCGAGCGAATCGATTCGCAGCACCTCAACGGCATCAGTCATAGCAGCCAGCCCGCACCCTTCTTTACAGCACATCTATACCAAACGAGGCGACGCTACGCGCCGCCCCATGCATTCAAACAACCCGATGATACCGTTCACGCCAGACGATTTACGCCTCAACGCGACGATACGTCACGAACTCATAATCGAGACCCTCGTCACCCTCGCCCGCGGCAATCGTGGCAACACCGCAACGCCGCGCAATCCCCCACGCGGGATCGGCATCCAAATCGGGAAAGTACGTATCCACGTCATGCACGCAATGGTTATGAGTAACCTCGGCCTCCACGCAATACGGCAAAAACTGTCGATATACCTCGCCGCCGCCAATCACCCACGCAACGGGTTCATCGGCTACCGCGGCGAGCGCTTCGTCGATGCTATGCACCACGTCAACGCCCTCGGCAGCAAAGCTCTCGTCGCGGGTGAGCACGATATTGCGGCGATTCTTGAGCGGTCGTCCGCCGGGAAAACTCAGCAGCGTCTTGCGTCCCATAATGACCGGGCAACCTTTGGTGCACGCCACAAAATGGCGCATGTCGGCACGGTTGGACACGACCATGTCGCCCTCGCAGCCAATGCCCCAGTCATCGCACACGGCGACGATGGCAGAAAGCTTACACGTCATGCGTGTCACCTACACCGCAATGGGGATGTTCTTGACCTGCGGGCCATGCTCATAGCCCTCAACAATCAGATCATCGGTCGTAAACGCGTAGAAATCATGCACATCGGGGTTGAGCGTTACCTTGGGAGCCGCAAACTGCGGACGCTCGATAAGCTCGCGGACGATATCGACATGACGGTCGTAAATATGGGCATCGGCGATCACGTGCAGCAGCTCGCCAGCGATCATATCGACCGACTGCGCCACCATCATGAGCAAAATGGCGTACTGGCACACATTCCAGTTGTTCGCGGCCAAAATATCCTGGCTGCGCTGGTTGAGAATCATGTTGAGCGTCGGCTTGTCGTCCTGCGGGCGCTGCGTCACGTTATACGTCACGCTGTAGGCGCACGGATACAGGTGCATCTCGGACAGGTCGCTAAACACATAGGTGTTCGTCATAATGCGGCGGCTGTACGGCGTGTGCTTAAGGTCGTACAGCACGCGATCCATCTGGTCAAAGTCACCCTCGGGATAATGGCTCTTCTGCCCAATCTGATACCCGTAGGCCTTGCCGATGGAGCCGGTCTCGTCGGCCCACTCATCCCAGATATGGCTGTTGAGGTCATGCACGTTATTGGACTTCTTTTGATAGATCCATAGGATCTCATCCATGGCAGATTTGAGGGCTGTACGACGCAGAGTGAGCGCCGGAAACTCCTCACGCAGGTCATAGCGTGCCGTGACACCAAAGTTTTTAATGGTATAGGCAGGGGCGCCATCCTCCCACACCGGGCGGACCTTTTGGCCCTCGGTGGTGGTGCCATGGTCCAGAATATCGCGGCACATGGTTACAAACTGTTGATCAGCCTTGCTCATTGACCCTCCTGTCAGTCGCCTACAAGCGAGATTCATTGTAGCCCAGGCGCACGCGGCCCCACAGCCCTAACATAAGCCCTCATTTTCTGACATATGCCAAAAATGCCTTGCTCTGTGGCGCACACGCGTTATTCTATTATTGACATATGTCAGATAAGGAGTGCGCATGGCAGGAAGACGCGAAAAATTGCGCCGTGTTGGGATCATCCCCGAATACCGCGGCTTTACCCCCGACGGCCTTGCCAGCGGAGACGCCATCGATATGACGGTCGACGAGCTCGAAGTCCTGCGGCTGTGTGACCTGGAGGGCCTCAATCAGGAGACCGTCGCCCAGCACATGGGCATTGCCCGCGCCACGGTGGCGGCAATTTGCAGCCGCGCGCATCGCAAGGTGGCAAACGCGCTGGTCAACGGACGGGCGATTGTCATCGAGGGCGGCAATATCGCGTACTCCCCCATTACCACGAAAACGGCCGCATGGCCAGCAAAGGAGGTCGGCACCATGAGGGTGGCAACCACGTACGACAACGGCAACATCTTTATGCACTTTGGCCGCAGCGAGCAGTTCAAGATCTACGACATTCAGGACGGCAAGGTGCTCAACGAGCAGGTCGTGGGCACCGGCGGCACCGGCCACGGTGCCCTTGCGGGCCTGCTCGCCAACGGCGGCGTGGACACACTCATCTGCGGCGGCATCGGCGGTGGCGCTATCAACGCGCTTGCCCAAGCCGGCATCACGGTATACGCAGGTGCCCAGGGCAGCTGCGACGCTTGCGTCGAGGCCCTTATCGCCGGCACGCTTGCACAGAACGGCGAGGCCACGTGCGGCTGCCACGGCCATGACCACGACCACGCCCACGAACATGGCGAGGCCTGCAGCTGTCACGGCCATCACGAGCACGAGGGCCACGAGGGCTGCGGCTGCCACTAACGGCACGGCACCGCGAGCTCAGGGCACGACGCTAAACGCAGCCCAACAATCAAAGCCAACAACAAAGGCCACCCGGTAGCTTCCGAGTGGCCTTTGCCATATCAAGCTGGAATTACAGCCCTATTTCTTATTACGCATCTGCGCTTCCATCTGGCGCAGCAGCTCCATATCGGACTTGGGACCGCCCGTGCCAAGGCCGCCCATGCCGCCCAGACCCATAGCGTCCAGGCCAGGGATATTGGGCATGCGCATCCTCTTGCCCTTCTTTCCCTTTTTGCCTTTTTTACCGCCGGCCTGTGCCTGATTGGCCATCGTGCGCATGCGGCCCATCATCTTATTCATCTCGCCCCACTGCTTCATAAGGCTGTTGACCTCGGTGGGGGTTACGCCGGCGCCCTTGGCGATACGCGCGCGACGCTGACCGTTGATGATGGAGGGACGCAGGCGCTCCTCCTTGGTCATCGACATGATGATGGCCTCGTTCTTATCGAAGATGCCCTCATCCAGGTTGCCGCCCATCTGGTTGAGCGCACGCTGTCCGCCGGGGAGCATGCCCAGGATACCCTTCATGCCGCCCATCTTCTTGACGGCCTTCATCTGGTCGAGCATATCGTTCATGGTAAAGCCCTCGCGCAGCATACGCTCGGCAGCCTCGAGCTGCTCTGCATCGGCTGCCTCCTGGGCCTTCTCGATAATGCCTACGACATCGCCCATGCCCAAGATTCGCTTGGCCATGCGATCGGGATAGAACGGCTCCAGCGAATCAGGCTTCTCGCCCATGCTCACGAACTTGATGGGCTTACCGGTCACCTGACGCACCGAAAGCGCGCCGCCGCCACGGGCGTCACCGTCGAGCTTGGAGATAATCACGCCATCAAAGTCGGTGCGCTCGGCAAACGTCGAGACCACGTTGACGATGTCCTGGCCGGTCATGGCGTCGACGACCATCAGCACCTGGTCGGGCTTGACGGCCTTCTTGATGTCGACGGCCTCCTGCATCATCTGCTCGTCGATCTGAAGACGACCGGCGGTATCGACGATCACCACGTCACGCAGGTGGTCGACGGCCTCCTGGATGGCGCCCTTGGCAATGTCGACAGGGTGCGCACCGTCGCCGCGGAAGACCGGTACGCCGATCTCGCCACCGAGCGTGGCAAGCTGATCGGCAGCAGCGGGACGGTAGACGTCGCACGCGGCGAGCAACGGCGAGCGACCCTGCTTCTTGAGCAGGTAGGCCAGCTTTACGGCAGCCGTGGTCTTACCGGAGCCCTGCAGACCCACGAGCATGATGACATTGGGAATGCGGTTGCTAAAGACGAGCTTGCTCTCGGTTGAGCCGAGCATCTCGGTGAGCTCGTCGAGCACGATCTTGACGACGTTTTGCGCCGGCGACAGCGACTCCATGACCTCGGCGGTCATGCAGCGCTCCTTGGTCTTGGCAACGAACTCCTTGACGACCTTAAAGTTAACGTCGGCCTCGAGCAGCGCCATGCGAATGTCGCGCATGGCCGAAGTAATATCGGCCTCGGTCAGTTTACCCTTGCCGCGCAGGCGGTCAAATGTGTCGTTGAGGCGATCGCTCAGAGAATCAAACACTAGTCACTCCTTAGTTGGACTCGCCCACCAGGGCGCGGCAGAAATCTTTGGCGTTAAACTCCTGCAGGTCATCGACCTGCTCGCCCACGCCGATGCGCAGGATCGGGAGCTTGAGCTTCTCGGCCACGGCCATGGCGATACCGCCCTTAGCCGTGCCGTCGAGCTTAGTCATGATAATACCGTCAAGACCCAGCGCCTCGTTAAACTCGAGCGCCTGGTTCAGACCGTTCTGGCCAGTGGCGGCATCGATCACAAGCACGACCGAGACGGGCATGGGGCCGGCGGCCATATTGGCGGCACGCTTACGCGTCACGTTGACCACCTTGGCGAGCTCGCGCATGAGCTCGGGGCTCGTATGCAGACGGCCGGCGGTATCAATGAGCACGAGGTCGCTGCCGCGCTTATCGGCCTCGTCGAGCACGTCATAGCACACGCTCGCCGGATCGGAGCCGCGGTCACGCTTGATAACCGGTACGCCGGCACGCTGGCCCCACACATCGAGCTGCTCGATGGCGGCGGCGCGGAAGGTGTCAGCCGAACCGATCACCACGTTCTTGCCGCGGGCGGCCATGGCGCTCGCAATCTTGCCGACCGTGGTGGTCTTGCCGGCACCGTTAATACCGACAAACAGCACGCAGCTCGGCGTATCGGAAAACGGATCGCGTTCAACAGGCACAAAATGGCCCTCGAGCTGCTCGGCCAGGGCGCGGCGAAGCTGCGGGGCGGTCTTGAGGTTCTTCTTGGCCGCGGCGTCGCGCAGGTCATCGGAAACCTGAATAGCGACCTCGGCACCCATGTCACCCATGACGAGGGTGTCCTCAAGATCATCCCAAAAATCCTCGTCGACCTCGCCGCCAAAGTAGAAGACCTCGTTGAGGGCCTCGCGGCTGCGCTCGAGTCCGCGCGAGAGTGCGTCAAAGAATCCCATTATGCATTCACGACCTTTCCGGTTTCGCGATCGAGTTTTTGCGAGACGACGCGACTGACGCCGTCGGCTTGCATCGAGACGCCGTAGAGAACGTCAGCATCCTCCATAGTACGGCGCTGATGCGAGATTACCAAGAGCTGCGTATCGGAACGCAGCACATCGAGGGCGCCGATGAGCTTGGACAGGTTGGCGTCGTCGAGTGCCGCCTCGACCTCGTCCAGCACATAGAACGGCACCGTGCGCGTACGGTATACGGCAAAGAGCAGGGCGAGCGCCGTCAGGCTCTTCTCGCCGCCCGACATGAGCATCATCTTGGTGATGCGCTTGCCGCGCGGCTGCGCCACGACCTCGATGCCCGTCTCGGCCGGATGCTCGGGGTCGGTCATCTCCAAGTGAGCCTGGCCGCCCGGGAAGAGCATGGCGAAGATCTCGCGGAAATTCGCATCAACGTTCTCAAACGTCACCAGGAAGGCTTTACGCATCTTGCGGTCGATGGCCACGGTGATCTTGGTGAGCGCCTTGCGCGCGCTCTCAAGATCGGCCAGCTGCTCCTCGATGTAATCGGCACGGCGCTTGAGCTGCTCGTACTCCTCCATGGCGACCTGGTTCACAGGACCCAGGTTGTTGATCTGGCGCACGAGTTGGTTAAGCTCGCGCTCGGCGGCGTCGCGATCGGTGGGCGCCGGAAGCATGAGCGCTTCCTCGAGCACCGTGGTACCGTCGGCGGTGATGGCCTTGATGGCAGCCTCGACCTGAACCTCGAGCTTGCCGCGCGCCACCTTGAACTCATTTTGCGTCGTGGCGGCAGCATCGACCCGCTCTTTGGCGCGGGCGACCTCGGCCTTGGCGTCCTCGATGGTCTTCTTAAGCGAAGCCGAGTCCGCCTCCTCAAGCGATGCCTGATCGCGCAGGCGCGCAGCCCAGTCCGAGGCGCGCTCCAACAGGGCAGAATAGCGCTCGTGCATGGGATCGACGCGAAGTCGCAGCAGCTCGAGCGAGCGTGAGGCCTGACGCGTCCCGCGGATACGACGGTCGATGCCCTCCAGGCGATGCTCCAGATCGGGCACGCGGCCCTTCAGAGAACGAAGACGCTCGCTCGTCTGGGCCAGGCGGACCTTGGCGTCGGCGAGCTTACCGGCGGCCTCGGAATCGTCACGGCGCACGCGGTCGAGCTCGTCGTTGGCATCGGCAATCTGGAGACCTAAGTCGCTCGCCTGTGCACGGGCCTCGTCACGCGAACGGGTAAGTTCATCCACGCGTGGACGAGCGGCACGGACGGCCTCAGCGGCCTGCTCACGGCGCTTGGAAATGCGCACGCGCTCGACCTCGGCATTGTTGGCGCTTTGCTCAAGGCGGCCGATCTCGGACAGCAGCGAGCGACGCTCGCCCTCAAGGCGGGCGATCTCGCCGGCAGCATCGCCCTCGGCGGCACGGGCCTCCTCGACGGCAACGTTGGCCTCAACGACTTGGTCCGAAACATGCTCAAACGCGGCAGCAAGATCGGGCTCCAGGCCCTCGAGCTCACGGATGCGGCGCTTGCGCTCCAAGGCACCCGAAGCCTCGCCGGCATCGAGCCCCACGCGCACCAAGCCGCCACAGCTCACGCGGGCGCCATCGGGCGTCACGTAGGTCACACCGTCAACGACGGGCGCGGCCAATGCGGCAGCCAAATCATCGACCACGTAATAGCCGCCGAGCAATGCCTCGACGACCGGACCGTAGCCCGCACGCACGGACAGGCGATCGACCAGGCGCGAACCGGCAGCACCCTCGGCGGCAGCAGAGCCGCTCACGCCGCGCGCCATCAGCAGCGCCTCGCCCGAGGCCTTCTTCTGGTCCAGGGCGGCGCGACCGGCGCGCTCGAGAGCGGCAGCGTTATCGAACAACAGAGCATCGATATCGCCGGCGAGCAGCTGCTCAACCAGGCCCTCAAGCTCACGCGGCGCCTCGAGCACGTCGCCCAGACGACCCGAGACATCGTCGCCCAGCGCGCCCATCAGACGACTCACCAGGGGCGAGCTGTCTGCCATGCGGGCATCGAGCTTCTTTTGGCTCGCGAGCTCCGAGCGCACCTCAGACAGCTTATTGCGTGCCTCGCCCTCGCGGACACGCAGGTCCTTGAGGGCAGCGCGTGCCGTCTCGGTGGCCTCGCGCGCATCCTTCTGGGCCTGACGAGCCGCTTCAAGGGCGCTCTCAAGCTCCTCGGCACGGTCGCGGCGGCTCTCAAGCGATGCCGTGACCTCCTCGAGCTGTTCATCAATCTGCTCCAGGCGCGAGGCATACATGTTGTCCTCGACCTCGGCATTGGAAAGCGAATCCTTCACCTTGGCGAGCTCGAGCGCGGCGTTATCGGCTACACGCTGCACATCGCGCTGCTCGCGCATGAGCTGCGAAATCTGCGCATCAAGCGCCACGCGGCGCTCGTGAAGTTCGGCAGCGGCAGGACCAGCGGCGTCGACGTCCTCTTGGGCCTGCATATGCGCGCCGG
Source organism: uncultured Collinsella sp. (assembly GCA_900542235.1). Classification (GTDB taxonomy): domain Bacteria; phylum Actinomycetota; class Coriobacteriia; order Coriobacteriales; family Coriobacteriaceae; genus Collinsella. The sequence continues at coordinate 19,883 of UQNB01000013.1, read as the reverse complement.
TCACTTCCTCAAGCTGGGCTCGTGCATCCTCGAGCTCCTCGACCACGCGACGGCGCTGATGCTCGGAGCTCGAGATCTGGCCGCGCATGTCGGACAGGCGCGACACCATGTTGTGGCCCTTTTCCTCGAGCAGACGCATGTCGGAGTTAATGCGGCCGACCACGTCTTGCATATGGCGGCGCTGCTCGCCCAGATCGCCCACAAACAGGCCCTTTTCCTCGAGCATAACCTGGAGCTTCTCGAGCTCGCGTTCCTTTTCGCCCAAGCGGTATTGCGCAAGCTCAAGCTCGGCGGCGCCCTCCTTAGAGCGGCTCTCCAGGTCGTTCCACTGCGATTGCAGCGAACGCAGCTCGTCGACAGCCAGCATCTGCGTAAGCTCGTTCGCGCGCGAGGACAGCTCTTTGTACTTGCGCGCGCGATCGACCTGACGCTCCAGCGGCCGCAGCTGACGGGCGATCTCCTTATTGATGTCGCGGGCACGGGTCAGGTGCTCGTCCATCGATTTAATCTTTTTGAGCGCACGTTCCTTACGACGCTTGTGCTTGGAGATGCCGGCGGCCTCCTCAATAAGAGCGCGGCGCTCCTCGGGGCGGCTCTGCAAAATGGCATCGAGCTTGCCCTGGCTGATGATGGAATGCGTATCCTTGCCCAGTCCCGAATCGTGCAGGATGTCCTGGATGTCCATCAAGCGGCACGGGCTCGAGTTGATGAGGTACTCACTCTCGCCCGAGCGATACATACGGCGGGTGATAGCCACCTCGTCAAAGTCGACGGGCAGCATATGGTCTGAGTTGTCGAGCACCAGCGTGACCTCGGCGACACCCACCGGCTTGCGCGCCGACGAGCCCGAGAAGATGACGTCCTCCATGGCCTGGCCGCGCAGCTGCTTGGCGCTCTGCTCACCCAGGACCCACAGAATCGAGTCGGAGATGTTCGATTTTCCCGAGCCGTTGGGACCGACGATGACGGTTAGGCCCGGCTCAAACGTCATATGGGCGCGGTCGGCAAACGACTTGAACCCTTTGAGCGTGAGGGACTTGAGATACACGGTTCCTCGCTTAAACAGGCTTCTTGTTGAGAATCACGCCGTTGGTGGTGTAACCCATGCGGTCGAGCGCCTCGAGCGCAGCGGCTCCCTCGGCCTCCTTCTTGGAGGAACCGGTGCCACGGCCCTGGCGAATACCGTCGATGAGAACCACGGCGGTAAAGGTCGGTGCGTGCGCCGGGCCCTCAGAGCCAACGAGCTTGTACGCCGGAGGCTCGTGGCCGTCGGCCTGCACGCACTCCTGCAAAAACGACTTGGGGTTCGCGGGGTGCTCGGCACGCTCGGAGGCCAGGTGCGGCTTAAGCGTACGGTGGATGAACTCCGCCGCCGCATCCCAGCCAGCATCCAGATACAGCGCGCCCACGAGCGACTCATAGACGTTCTCGAGCGCCGAGTGCAGGCCGCGCGCGCCGGTACCGGTCTCGGAGGCGCCAAAGATGATGATGTCGTCGATGCCAAGCTCGTGGGACACCTCGGACAGCGTGGCACCCGAGACAAGGGACACCTTCAGGCGCGTAAGCTTGCCCTCGTCAAACTCCGGATAGGATTCAAAGAGCGAACGGGCAACCACGGCGCCCAAAATGGAATCGCCCAAAAACTCAAGACGCTCATAGCTCGCCGAGACGGGCTGACCTTCCACGGCAGAGGGGTGCGTGAGCGCCGCGCGCAGCAGCACCTTGTTATTGAACTCGTGGCCCAGGATTTCCTGGGCGCGCGCGAGTCGTTGAGATAAAGCCAAGACTTAGGCCTCCTTGGCGTTTTCAATAGCGTCGACAGCGTCGGCGACAGAGTTGAGCGACAGCAGGGTCTCGTCATCGATCTCGAGGTCGAACTCGTCCTCGATGGCCGTCACCAGCTGCAGACGCTCGAGCGAATCGGCATCGAGATCGTCGAAGGTGGTCTCGTCGCTAATCTCGGCAACGTCGACACCCAGCACATCGGCGGCAACTTCGGCGATCTTATCGAAGATTTCGGAGCGGTCCATAGCGCTTCCTCTCGTATTGCGTGAACATCAACGCGCTGGCGCCGCAAGCGCAGCGCCAAGACACGGTTTTGATTCTACCCCACGACGCAGGCCGCGAGGCACATAACAGCGCCCTAACTCGCTCCTATAAAACGATGCCGTCCATAGAGTTGGCGACGTTCTCGACAAGCCCGGCGCGCACGGCCTCCGCCGCGGCGAGCGTACCGTTTTTGACGGCCTCGACCGAGGTGGCACCGTGGCCGATCAGGACCACGCCACGCAGGCCCAACAGAATGGCGCCGCCCTTAGCATCGCCCGAGAGCTTTGCCTTGATCTCGCGCATCTGCTTTTTTATGAGCAGCGCGGCAATCTTGGTGCCGAGCGAAGACATAAAGACACCCTTGAGCTCCTGCAGCAAAAACTTGGCAGCGCCCTCGGTGGCCTTGAGTGCGATGTTGCCCGACATGCCGTCGGCAACCACGACGTCAAAATTGCCCGACGTAAGATCGGTGCCCTCGCAGTTGCCCACAAAACCGGGAACAGCGGCCTTCATGGCCGGGAAGCACGACTTGGTGAAGTTGGAGCCCTTCTCGTCCTCGGTGCCGTTGGCAAGCAAGCCCACGCGGGGATGCTCAATGCCCAAGACGACGCGCGCATAGGCGCTACCCATCTGGGCAAAACGCACCATATCGTCCACCGTGACATCGGGGTTGGCGCCCATGTCGCACAGAACCGTCAGACCGCCGGCGCGGTTGGGCAGTGCATTGGTGAGGCACGGACGCACCGGCTGTTTCTTGCCCTCCGCCAAATACCTAAACGGCGTCACGTAGGCGGTAGCGGCAGCGGTCATGGCGCCGGTGGAGCCGGCAGAGAAGAACGCGTCCGCGTTTCCCTTCTTGATAGCGCGGCAGGCAAGCACGATCGAGGACTTGCGCTTGGTCATCACGGCTCGAATGGGATCGTCATCCATGGCGATGACATCGGGCGCCTCCAAGGCCTCAACGCGAGCGTGAGCCGCGGCAAAGGGGTTCACGATCTCTGCGGGACCGACGGCCAAGACCTCGATATCGGGATCCGCCGCAAGCGCCGCCTCGATACCGTCGAGGACAACCTGTGGCTTCTCGTCTCCACCCACAACGTCTACACAAACGCGAACGTTACTCATATACATACTCCTTATACAAAAATGGCCGACTCATTGAGCCGGCCATTGTGGTTCCAGTTGGAACGGCATCGCATCCAGAGTATACAGTTACTCGGTAACGATAACCTCGCGGTCCTTGTAGAAACCGCAGCTGGGGCACACGTGGTGCGGGAGCTTGACAGCACCGCAACGGGGGCACGTGGACTGAGCCGCAGCCGAGATCTTCATGTTGGCGGAACGGCGGGTGTGAGTGCGGATACGACCCTGCTTTTGTTTAGGTACGGGCATAGTGACCTTCCTTATGAACTATCCAGTGTGGCGATTACGCGCAAGTAGCGATACTACCACAGTTTTACTCGTCAAGCTTGAGATTCTTCAATGCTGCAAATGGATTTTCCGTGGCAGCGGCCCATTCGGCCTCTGCTTGAGCGGCACAATCGCATTGCTCGACGTTGAGATTGATGCCGCAAGTGGGGCATAGGCCGCGACAATCAGGCTTGCACAGGACAACGAACGGCGTGTCCATGACGACCGCGTCGTTGATGGGCTCACCCAGATCGACGATGCGATCCTCGCTCAGTAACTCGTAGCCATCTTCGTAGGCCTCGGGGTCCTCGGGCTCGTTAAAGAGATAGAATTCCTCGATCTCACCGGCAATATCAAACGAAGCGGGCTCCAGGCAACGGTCGCACTCACCGGTTGCGTGCGCGCGGACCATGCCCGTAAGCAGAACACCGGTGCCGGCATTGGTAAAGACCACATCGTAGTCAATGCCGTCCTGCAGCTGGTACTCCTTCTCGCCCACCGCATAGGTGGCAACATCGACCTTGCCAGTCAGCGGATACGAGTCTCCGGGAAACTCGAGCTGCTCGGAAAGATCGACGGTAGCGCTCGGGAACTCAGCCATTACCACTGACCGTTCTGCTGGGCGGCACCCTCATTGAGCTGCTGACGGCAACGGGTGACGGTGCCGGTCAGGCTCTTGAGGTTCTCCTCAAGATGCGTAAAGACCTGCTCGGCGTAGTCCTCGGCGGCATAGCGCGTCTCGCGCTCATACTGCTGGGCACGGTCGCGAATATCGTCGGCCTGCTGCTGGGCTAAGCGAACGATCTCCTGCTCACCGGCAATGGTGAGGGCCTGCTGCTGAGCATCGGCGATGATGGAATCGGCCTGAGCGGCGGCGGAAGCCATAAGCTCCTCGCGCTCCTTGAGGATACGGCGGGACTTCTGCCATTCCTCGGGATAGCTCATGCGGATCTCGTCGAGGATGTTAAAGAAGACGTCGGCGTCGATAACCTTCATCTGGGCGTTCTTGCCGAACGGCGTCTTAGCCTCTTCGATGAGCCCCTCGAGCTCGTCGACAAGACTCACGATCCTGTCGCCAGGAAAATTCTCGCCCGGCATCCGGTCTCCTTTCATAGGTAACATATCATCGTGTTAGTTTACCACATGCCACCAGGCATTAAAAAACGTCACGAAAAGCGATGTTTGAGCGCCTTGACCACATTGGGCGGAACAAAATTAGAGACGTCACTACCGAGCGAGGCAATCTGGCGAACCACCGAGCTCGAGATATAGCCGTACTGCGGCGCACTCATGACGAAGATGGACTCCAGCTCGTTATCCAGGCGGTAGTTAAGGTCGGCCTGCTGCAACTCGTACTCAAAGTCGGTCATGGCACGCAGACCTTTGACCACGGCTCCTGCTCCCTGTTCGCGGGCAAAATCAACCAAAAGGCCGGTGAAGGGCAGCACCTCGACGCCGTCAATATCACCGAGCGCCTCACGGGCCAGCGCCACGCGCTCATCGAGCATAAAGGTGGTGCCCACGCCGTTTTTCCCCTGCGACTCGGCAACGGCCACGATCACGCTGGGGAAGATGCGGCGGGCGCGGCGAATCACGTCGATGTGGCCAAACGTGATGGGGTCGAAGGTGCCCGGGACGATTACGCGGTTAATGGTGTCACTCATGGGCATCCTCCGTGGGTGCGTCGCTATCGTCGCCATCATCCTCGCCGTTGCCAACCCAACGAAGCAGGTCGACCGAGGTTATTCCGTAGCGCTTCTCGCGCACGATCTCAAAGCCTGCCGGATGCGCACCCGCGTCGGCGGCAGCGTGCTCAAACAGCGCATAGGCACCCTGCGCCAGCAATCCTTGCTGAGCTAGGTTTTGCAGCAGCTCCTCGACCGGCTCGGCGCCAAAAGCATAGGGCGGGTCGAGCAGGACCAGGTCAAAGGGACCGCCCGGCACGCGGCCGCGCGAGGCACTCGCCAGCACATCGCCGGTAACTACACGCCAACGCGCACGGTCACGGCAGAGCGACTCGATATTCTTAGTAATGAGCCGCGCGGCATTCCGATCGATCTCGAACGTGGAGAGCGAGCGGGCACCACGCGAGAGCATCTCGATGCCCAAGGCACCGGAGCCGCCAAAGGCATCCAGCACGCGAACCTCGTCCAGATCGAAGTCGAATGCCGACATGACCATGGATGCGCACGCCTCGCGCACGCGATCGGTCGTGGGGCGGGTGACATCGCGACCACGGGGCTCCTCGATCTTACGACCGCGCCATTCGCCGCCGATGATTCTCATCCTCCGCTGACCTCCTTAAAGATGTGTCGATACCACGTGGCGACTGCATCGCGTAGAGGACGCGTCGCCACGGAGTCAAGGTTGCAAGCATACCGCAAGAGCTCGACCGCGTCCAAATGGGCCCACTCGATCAATTCCTCGTCGGCATCGAGGTCAACAAAGCGCAAGGTAACGCCACCATGCTGGCGGAACCCCAGGATTTCACCCTCGTGGCGCAGACGCAGGTCCATCTGGGCGAGCGTAAAGCCGTCCGAGGTCTTCTCGAGCGACTGGAGGCGGTCTTGTGCCGCCGACGCGCCGCCGTTGCCCTTGGAGTGCGTCATGACCAGGCACGTGCCCGACACGCTGCCGCGGCCTACGCGCCCGCGCAGCTGGTGCAAGGCCGCCAAACCAAAGCGCTCGCCATTCTCGATGACCATGACGGTGGCGTTGGGCACGTCGACGCCCACCTCGACCACCGTGGTCGAGACGAGCACATCAATCTCGCCACGCTTAAAGGCATCGAGGACCCGGTCCTTCTCCCCTGCCGGCATGCGGCCGTTAAGACGCTCGATGGTAAGCCCCGGTAATGCCAGACGTAGGCGTTCGAGCTCGGTCGCCGTGTCATGCAACGGCACAGGCACGGTCACGCGGCCTTCGTCGTCGCGTGCGATGCCGGGTACGTCTTCGAGCTCATCGGCCGAATCGCTCGGCTCCACGAGCGGACAGATCACGTAGGCTTGTTGTCCCTTTTCGTGCGCCTCGCGAATGGCGCCATAGGCCAGGTCACGACTCGACTCGGTGAGGACGCGCGTCGTCACGCCGGCACCCGGAACGGGACGATGGCGGATGATGCTCGTATCCAGGTCGCCGTACACCGAAAGCGCCAGCGTGCGCGGGATCGGCGTGGCAGTCATGACCAGCAAGTCGGCACCCGGGCCCTTTGCGCGTAGAGCGTTACGCTGGCCCACGCCAAAGCGGTGCTGCTCGTCGATCACCACAAGCGACAAATGCTTGAACGTGACGTTCTCCGAAAGCACCGCATGGGTACCAAAGAGCACATCGAGCTCGCCAGACTGGAGTCGAGCATGAATCTGTTCACGCTCGGCCGCCGGCGTGGCGCCCGTCAAGAGCGCCCAGGTCACGCCAGCCTGCGAGAGCAAGGGGCCGGTCTTATCGGCATATTGACGCGCCAGCACGCCCGTGGGCGCCATAACGCACGCCTGGGTGCCGCTATCGGCCGCAACCGCCAACGCGCAGGCGGCAACGGCGGTCTTGCCGGTACCGACGTCGCCCAGCAGCAGACGGTTCATCACGCGACCGCCATCGCACATGTCGTGCAGGATGTCTTGGAACGCGCCCTCCTGCTCGTCGCTCAGCGAAAACGGCAGGGCCTGTTTAAGCGCAGTCAAATGCTCTCCCGCGGCATGCGCATAAGGCACCACGTCGACCATACCGCCATCGTTGCGCAGACGCAGTGCGAGCTGCAAGCAGAGACACTCCTCGTAGGCAAGACGACGGCGTGCGATGTCACGCTCGGCCATGCTCGAGGGAAAGTGGATCGAGCGCAGCGCACGGGCATTGCTCATGAGCTTCCGCTTTGCGCGCAGCGGCGCGGGAATGGGATCGAACGGATTGGCAGCCACTTCGAGCGCACCGCTCACGATACGGCGCATCCATGCCTGACTCACGCCGTCACTCACGTAGTGGACCGGCAAAATGGTACCCGCGGCACGCCCGTCCTCGAGCTTTTCAAAGTGGGGCGAGGCCATCTGCTTAAAACCGTAGGCAAACTCGACCTTGCCCATCACGGCCAGGCGATCGCCCCGCTTAAGCTGCTGGGCAATCCAGGGCTGGCGGAAAAAGGCGACCTGCAGCACGCCCGTGTCATCCACGAGCGACACCTCGGTCACCTGCATGCGCGGACGAGGCTGCTTTTGAACAATGCGATCGACCGTGGCAATGATGGTGCACACGGCACCGATGGGTGCCATCTCGATGGACCATGAGCGGGTGAAGTCCAGATATCGATGCGGGATATGGAGAAGGAGGTCCCCCACCGTCCGAATTCCCAGACGGCGAAGGGCCTCCTCACGTTTACCCGAAACATATTTGAGTCGCGCGATATCCTCGTCGAGCGCATTGCTCTGGGCAAAGCGCTCCGAGACGCGCGGCACGGAGCACAGCTCGGACATGGGCAGATGCCTACTCGATCGAGAAGATCACGGGATAGAGCGGCTGCTCGCCACGATGGGCATCAATCTCCAGGTCGGGCTGAGCCTCCTCGATGGCGTCGACAATCTCCTGGAAGGCCTCATCGGACAGCTCCTCGCCGGCCAGAATCGTCAGCGCGTCGCCCTCCTCTTCCTCCTGCATGCGGTTGATGCAGTCGAGCGTGACCTGCTTCACGTCCGCACCGACCACGTCGATGGAACCGGCAATGATACCCATGACGTCACCGGAGTGAATCGGCGAGCCGTCGGAGGCGCTGGAATCGCGCACGGCACGGGGGACCTCGCCATCACGGACCTCGCTGATGGCGTCGACCATGGCGGCAACGGCGTCCTCGAGCTCGGAATCGGGCAGGACCGCGAACAGCGCGGAGAAGGCCTGCGGGACGGTCTTGGTGGGAACGACGGCAACCTTCTTGTCGGTGCAGGCGGAGGCAGCGGCCTCGGCAGCCATGCGGATGTTGCCGTTGTTGGGCAGGATGATGACCGAGGTCGCGTTGACCTGGTCGACGGCGCCCAGCAGGTCGGCGGTCGAGGGGTTCATGGTCTGGCCACCCGACACGATCACATCGACACCGAGGGACTTGAGGATGTCGGCCTCGCCAGACCCGGCCGCAACGGCAACAAAGCCCAGGGCCTTCGCGGGCTCGGCGGCCTTCTCCTGGTCCTCATGGATCTTAGCGGTACGGTCGTGGGCCTCCATCTCCATGTTGTGGATAAAGACCTCGTAGATCTGACCAAGCTGAAGCATGTGCTCAAGCACCAGGTTGGGGGTGTTGGAGTGCACATGGATCTTGTAGTCGGGATAGGCGCCCACGAGAAGCTCGCAGTCGCCCATGGAGCCCAGGAACTTCAGGCACTCGTCCTCGTCAAAGGGAGCGTCGGCCTTAAAGAGGAACTCGTTGCAGTAGCGGAACTCCGAGCCCTCCCAGTCGTCGTTGGCCTCAATTTCGACGCGATCGAGGGCCGCGTCGCGTGCAGAGCCAGCGGAATCAAACGTGGCGGAGAAATCCTCGACCACGGTGCTGCGGCCAAGGGCGGCGGCAACAAAGTTCTCCAAGAAGATGGCAAAGCCAAAGGCGCCGGAGTCGACCACGCCGTTCTCCTTGAGGACGGGCAGCAGGTCGGGCGTGCGGGCGACGGACTGGTAGGCCTCGACGACGATGGCGTCGAGCGCATCCTCGGCAGAGAACTTCTTCTTCTCGCACTCGTCTGCCTTGGTCGAAACATCACGCAGAACCGTGAGGATCGTGCCCTCGATGGGCTTGCGGACGGCCTGGAAGGCGACCTTGACGGCACGACGGAAGGCGAAGGCGATATTGGCGGACGTAATGGGCTCATCGGCAGAGACAAGGCCCTCGGCCACACCACGCAGAATCTGCGAGGTGATGACACCGGAGTTGCCGCGGGCGCCCATCAGGGAGCCGTGGGTGATGGCGCCAGCAATGGCCTCCATGTCGGCATCGGCGGGAAGGGCGGAAAGCTCCTTAGTCACCGAGGCGAGCGTGAGCGACATGTTGGTGCCGGTGTCGCCGTCGGGTACGGGGAAGACGTTGAGCTTGTTGATCTCCTCGGCCTTTTCGGAAACGGCAGCCGCAGCGATCGGAAAACAGGTGCGAATGGTCTTTGCAATCATGAGTGGTGAAATCTCCGTATTCGGATGCTAGTTCAGACGGCTCTTGAGCGCGTCGATGTGAATGCCGATCTTAAGGCTGGCGGGATCGATCTGGGCGATCTCCTGAAGGGTGAAGGCGACGGAGCTCGAAAGATTGTGGCAGACGGACTTCATGTTGACGCCGTTCTCGAGCACGACGTGAAGGTCGACCGTAAGGCCGTTCTCGTCGGCGGAAACAAGCACGCCCTTGCGGAGGCGCTGGCCGGCAAGCAGGCGCACGCTCTCGGCGCCCTGGAGCTGTTCGGCCATACCGACGACGCCGTAGCACGTCATCGCGGCATAACCGGCAATATCGGCAATAACGTCGTTCGAGACGCTCAGGCTGCCGTTAATGGTCTCAGACACAAGAATCTCCTTTTCTGGTGCTCGCGGCACCATGTCGTGGGAGCAATCATTCCAACATTTTACAACGACCGCGCCATGTTAAGGCGGCGGGGTTCACGATTACATCCTCGACACGAAATGTTGATACGGTAACGTTCGCCACAGGCGATCGCGGCATGAAAAAACCCGCCGCATATGCGACGGGTTTTACAACCTGGCTCCCCGGGTAGGACTCGAACCTACAACAGCGCGGTTAACAGCCGCGTGCTCTACCATTGAGCTACCGAGGAATAGGTGCGTGCTCTCAAGCAACGAAGTTTATTATACGGACGATTGGGCGAAGGGCAAGAACTTTTTTAAGAAATTTTCTCGCCTTGATCCCTTGGGGACGGCCTAACTGCCGGCACCGGCAACGGAAACGCCGATGTTTTGACAATGCCAGCGCAGCGTCGGCCAGTTACGGCGTTTGGTAAAACGCCGTAACTACTAAGACTCGATATAGTCTTTCAGCTTGCTGCTGCGGCTGGGATGACGGAGCTTGGCCAGGGTCTTGGACTCGATCTGGCGGATACGCTCGCGCGTGACGCCAAACTCGCGACCGACTTCCTCGAGCGTGCGGGGATGTCCGTCAACGAGACCAAAGCGCAGCTCGATAACCTTGCGCTCGCGATCGGCAAGCGAATCGAGCACCTGGGTGAGCTGCTCCTGCAGCATAGAGAAGCTGGCGGCATCGGGCGGGACGATAGCCTGGGAGTCCTCGATAAAGTCGCCCAGCTGGGAATCCTCTTCCTCGCCGATCGGGGTCTCGAGCGACACGGGCTCCTGCGAGATCTTCTGGATCTCGCGGACGCGGTCGGCGCTCATATCCATCTCGGCACCGATCTCCTCGGGGGTCGGGTCGCGACCCAGGTCCTGGAGGAGCTGGCGCTGCACGCGGACGAGCTTGTTGATGGTCTCGACCATGTGCACGGGGATACGGATGGTACGGGCCTGGTCGGCAATAGCGCGTGTAATGGCCTGACGAATCCACCACGTGGCGTACGTGGAGAACTTGAAGCCCTTCTGGTAGTCGAACTTCTCGACGGCGCGAATCAGACCGAGGTTGCCCTCCTGGATCAGATCCAGGAACAGCATGCCACGGCCGACATAGCGCTTGGCGATGGAGACGACCAGACGCAGGTTTGCGCTGATGAGCGCCTGCTTGGCCTCAAGACCAACGTTCTCAATACGCGTAAGACGACGCATCTCGGCGCGGGCGAGCTCGATCTCGCCTGCCTCGGCAGCCTCGAGCTTCTCGGTAGCCTCGAGACCGGCCTCGATCTTCATGGCCAGATCGACCTCTTCAGATGCGGTCAGCAGGTCGACCTTACCGATCTCCTTGAGATACATACGAACCGGGTCGCCGGTCAGCATCACCGTGGAGGCATCGATGCCGCGCACGCGCGAACGCGAACGAGACGTGCGCACGGTGCGCTTCTTCTTGCTCTTGGAAGAGCCCATCTCGGCATCGGCCTGGCGGGCCATCTTAAGCTCATGATCGTCAAGCGAGCCGGAATCGTGCTCGTCGTCGTCATCGAAATCGTCGGTATCGTTATCGTCATCGTCGACGTCCATCGGGGCGTCGTCGTTTCCGCTCGCGGAGATAATCTGGATGCCGCTGTTGCGCAGCGCGGAATACACCGCGTTGAGCTGCTCATCAGAGACATCGATATCCTTCAGGGCGACCTGAATCTCGTCCTCGGTTACCGAAGTCCTGTTTGAGCCGTTGCCCATGAGCTTTGCAACGTAGGATTCCAGCCCAGTACCCGTGCTCTCAGTCTTTTTTGGCACAGATTCTCCCTTCGTAGTCCACAGGACTCAATACTTTAGCACACACGTAGACGTCTATACCCAAAATAAAGACAGGATATAGGCGAGAATACGCTGGTTGACCACAACATCTAGGCCTGATCGGCACCTGCGGTCTCCAAACCGATCAAACGGAACGGGTCGGCCACGCCGCCGATCGACTTTTGGAGCTCGCGCTGGCGCTGTGAATCTTGCACCGCCTGCATCGTCAGCACGCGACGGGCCTCATCGTCGAGTGAACGGTCCTGACGCAACTTGGCCTGCGCGGCTCGCATGCGACGTTTGATGGTGTAGAGCTCGAGCGTATCGAGCATAAAGACGATGTTCGTCTCGGTCGGGTGCTTACTCGTTGCCGAGATGCGCCCGGCGCTGACAAGCGACGCCGCCTCGGGACACACCGCACGCGCCGCATCCATGCAGGCCGCAGGATCGGTGCCCGGGGGCGTCGCAAGTACAGCCCACGCAATGGACTCGTGACGCGGATCGACCCACTCAATAGAACAAATACGATCGGCATACGTGCGGAACAGATCGGGATAGCTCGTGAGCATCGTCAGCAGCTCGCGCTCCCCCGCCAGGGATTTCCGCTCCAGATCGGTCAAAACAATCGGCATCGACAGGGCTGCCGCCGCGCTTGAACTACCGGCAACGGTCGCAGCGCTTTCCATCCCCGCTGGCACATCAATTGGCGGCAGGTCCTCGTCGACCTCCACCGGCGCGGCCCCATAGGCATCAAGCGGAACGTAGTCGTACGGGTCCTCCTCGACCGGTGCGGACACCGGCGGCGTCGCACCCGCGGCCCAGGCACCGCGACCGGCACTGCGCGCACCAGTCGCACCACCGCCCGAGCTTCGTCCCTGCGAACCGCCCGCGCGCTCAGCTTGCGCGCGTTGACGCTCATAGCTCTGCTCACGCCGGCGCTCGGCATCCTCGCGCTTGGCGACATCGCGAAACACACGGCCCGAACTCGCGCGCACGGTCTCCAAGTCCAAGCCAAGCAGATCGGCAATCTGGATAAAGTACGTGTCGATCATATAGCTGTCGCGTAGAGGATAGATGAGCGTCAGCGCGTCCTCGAGCGCCTTGGCACGACCGCCCGGTGTGGTAATGTCGCTCGACTCCTGCAGCGAACGGTACACAAAGTCCATGAGGGGCTCGGCCGCGTCGATGCGCGCCTGCAGTGCCTCGCCGCCATGCGCCGTGATGAACTCCATGGGGTCGTTGCCGTCGGGCAGCACCACGCAGCGCAGGTCCATCGAATCCTGCTCGATAAACTGAATCGCGCGACGCGCGGCCTTTTGACCGGCAGCGTCGCCATCGAACATATATACAATGCGCTTGGCAAAACGGGTGAGTGTCTTAACGTGATGTTCCGTCAGCGCCGTGCCCAACGTGGCGACGACGTTTTTGATCCCTGCCTCCCAGCAGGCGATGCAGTCGGTATAGCCCTCCACCACGATGGCGGTATCCTGCGCGACGATAAACTCCTTGGCCCAGTTAAAGCCATAGAGATTTCGCTTTTTATGAAACACGCTCGTCTCGGCGGTGTTGAGGTACTTAGGCTGGCCATCACCCATGATGCGCCCGCCAAAGGCGATATTGTGACCCTGCTCATCAAAGATGGGAAACATCACGCGGTCGTAAAAGCGGTCCGCGAGCTGTCCGCGCCCGCGGCTCACAGCCACGTTGGCGTCAATCATCTCCTGCGGGGTAAAGCCCGCCTGAGACAGGTGCGAAACCAGCGCGTTGCGACCCGGCGCAAAACCCAGACAGTAGCGGCGGCAAACGTCGCCACCCATACCGCGGCTGGCAAAGTACTCGCGCGGACGACTGTCCTTACCACGCATAAGCATGGTGTGGTAGAACTGAGCCGTCTCGGCGCACAGATCGTAGATGCGGGCACGCTTGGTGCCGCGATCGCGCTGCGCACCGGTATCGTGCAGTTCAATGCCCGCACGATCAGCCAAATAGCGGATCGACTCGGGAAAACTCAGGTTCTCGCGCTTCATGATATAGGTAAAGACGTCGCCGCCCTCGCCGCAGCCAAAGCAGTGCCACACCTGCGTAGCAGGGATAATGTGAAACGATGGGGTCTTTTCGCCATGAAACGGGCAGCAGCCCCAAAACTCATGGCCACGGGGCTTGAGCTCAACCGTTTCCTGCACGATGGCAACCAGGTCCGACGCCGCGCGTACCTGATCTTTTTCCTCATCGCTAATCACGGATACTCACCCCCTGCTCACCCAAGTTATGACGGATATCGTCGATATTACCCTCGACGGTCGCGATCAACTCGTCCAGGGAATCGAACACGCGAGACGGACGCAGCCAGCGCGTAAACGCCAGCGACACGGAAGCGCCATACAGGTCGCCCGCATAGCCGATCAAGTTGGCCTCGAGATGCGCCGAGGCGGCATCATCGGCATAGGTCGGCGGCAGGCCGACGTTAACGGCAGCAGGCCATACGGCATCGTCGACCAGCACCAGACCCTCATAGACGCCATCCGCAGGCACTTGGATGCCGTCGGGTACCTGGATGTTTGCCGTGGGAAAGCCCATGTCGGAGCCCTCGTGACGGCCAGCCGCCACAACGCCGCGCAGCATATAAGGACGGCCGAGAAGCTCGGCAGCCAGCTCCACATGACCCTGACCCAGCTCATGGCGGATGCGCGTGGCGCAGATGGTCTGCCCGTTAACGCAGAGCAGGTCGTGACCGTAAACGTCAACCCCACGCTCAGCACCCCAGGCACGCATCTCGGCAACGCCCGAAGCGCCGCCACGGCCGAGCCTAAAGTCGCTGCCTACACGAATGGAGCGAATGTCGACAACGCGCGACAACAGCGCCAGAAACCCGACATGGTCGAGTGCCGCCACGGCGGGTGTAAAGGGAACGGCCACCACCGCATCGACCCCGGTTTGAGCCAGGGCGTGCAGGCGGTCGGCCGTCGTCATCAATTTTTGAGCGGGCGAAGGACTCACCACGACGTCCGGATCAGGATCGAAGGTGACCACGACCGCTTTGCTGCCGTGACCATGCGCATCGCGAATAACCGCGTCGATCAGTTCTTGGTGCCCGCGATGCACGCCATCAAACACGCCAATGGCGATCGACGCGGCACCCAAGAACTCGCACCCATCAAATGCATCGGCAGAAACGATACGGGCCTCATCCAACTCGCCCGCGAAAAAGATACGCGCGAGCTCGTGGGGCGCCAGCATCATCGAACACCGCCGATCGCCTGCGGAAAGACGTGCTCCATCACAAAGCGGCCGCCCTCGATGTAGGCGAGCGCCTTGAGTCCCCCATCGAGCACGAGCGCGAACGGTGCCTTCGCCATATCGAAGACCGCAAGCGCGCGTTCAACGGGAATGCGGCGACCACAAAGCAGGTCGTCTGCAAGATTACCCGGCAAATCGACACGCGTGGCGCCAAGGGCGGCGATGGGATCCAGAGCAAAGCCGACCGCGGACTCGGGAGAAAGCTCCTCGACCGCATGACAGGCGCCAATGGAAACAACACCGGAGGCCGTACGGCGCAGCGCGGAAATATGCGCAGCACTATCGCAGGCGCGGCCCAGATCGCGAGCGAGCGCACGGATATAGGTGCCCTTGCTTACCGAAAACGCCACGGTCCACACACACGTATCACCTTCGCCGCCCACAGCGATCAGGTCGGCGGCATAGACCTCGACAGGGCGCGGAGGTAGGTCCACCGCATTGCCCTCGCGAGCACTCTTATAGGCGCGGACGCCATTGACCGAGATGGCCGAAAACGCCGGCGGCACCTGCATCTGCGGACCCAGCATAGCGGCCAGCTGCTCACGGGCGTAAGCGAGATCGCGCAGCTCGGGGGCAACGGGCACCGTGCGGACGGCCTCGCCCTCCGCGTCATCGGTATTGGTCTCGACGCCAAACGAAATGTCGGCGACATAACTTTTGGTATCGAGGGTTAGCATGCCCAGCAGCCGGGTCGCCTGGCCCACGCCCACCACCATGACACCCGAGGCCATGGGGTCGAGCGTACCGGCATGGCCGACGCGTCGCTCATGGAGGGCGCGTCGGCACTGCGATACCACGTCGTGGGACGTACAGCCCACCGGCTTATCGACGGCGAGCAGCATATTCAATTGAGAAGGCGTACGACGAGCCATGTACCATCCAAAATGTTAGAGCTCGACGGTCACCGAAGCGGGATCCTCCCCTACCAGCTCGGCCAGCATGGGGAGTGCCGCGGTGAGCGTCTCGAGAATCGTTCCGTTGTTAGAGAAACCAGCGGCCGCGGGATGTCCGCCACCGCCAAAAGCAGCAGCGATCTCGGAAACATTGAGGTCGCCCTTGGAGCGCAGGTTGCCGCGTACCTTGGTATCGCCCTCAATGCCCTTCAGGAACAGGCAGACCTCCACACCCATCACCGAACGCACCACATCGACCAGGCCGTCGCACTCGTCCGAAGTGACGCCGCAGGCCTCGAGGTCGCTCTGGTACGCATAACTATATGCCACGCGACCGTGCGCCACTGTCTTGATGCGGCCCATAACGATGGACTTGAGATGCAAGAACTCTACGCGCATGCTCTGGTAGACTTCGAGCGCAACGCGCGCCGGATCGGCACCGTGCGCAACCAGGCGCGAGGCGGCATGGAACGCAGCGGCATCGGCGTTTTGGTACTGAAAACGACCGGTATCGGTCACCAGGCCGCACAGCAGGCAGGTCGCGACACCATCGCGAGCCACAATGCCGCAATTGTCCAAAAAGCGGTCGATAATCATGGCGCAGGCCGCGGCGTCGACGCACCTCAGGCTCAGCTCGGCAAATTCCTCGCGCGCCGGATGATGATCGAAGCACACCACATGCGACGAGCGGCGGAGCACCTCGGCGGAGTTGTTCAGACGCTCGACGACCGGCACGTCCACCGAGATAAACAGGTCCGGATTGCCGGCATACGCAGATGCCGGCACCAGACGGTCGGCACCCTCCATAAAGCGGTAGATGCGCGGAACCGGGTCATCGTCTGCCAGCAGCAGGGCAATGTCCTTGTTGGGAAAGAACTTCCTAAGCGAGAGGCCCAGGCCCAGCACGGAGCCCAGGGCGTCGCCATCGGGAGACGTATGTCCCGAAATCGCAATGGAGGACGCACCCTCGATGAGCTCAAGGATGCGTCGCTGAATATCTGCAGACTCGCACGATGCGAGGTCGGCGGAATTACTCATCTAAAGCTGCCTCCTGGGCGGCATCCGCTATGGGGTAGCCGTCCTCGTCCTTTTCGATCGCAAGCGTGGCGGGAACGTTTTCCAGCGCGCGCGTGATGCGCTCGGCCTCATCGGTCGAGCGATCGATGCGAAAATCGAGCTCGGGCGTGACGCGCCAATCGAGCGAGCGGGCCAGCAGGCTACGGATGCGGCCCTTGGCGCTGGCGAGCGCCTCCATGACCTCGTCGTAGCGGCTCGCGTCGCACGACACATACACACGCGCGAACGAACGGTCCACCGCAACCTCGACCGCGGTCAGGGTGACCAGGTCGAGACGCGGATCGGAAACCTCAAAGAGCAGGATATAACCGAGCTTCTCGCGAAGCTGCTCGCCCAAACGGCGGGTTGCCTGCGTTTGCTTCATAGCGCTACCCCCTACTCGGTGCGGGCAACCTGGTCGATGCGGTAGCCCTCAATGGTGTCGCCAGGCTTGATGTCCTGGAAGTTCTCCAGGCCAATACCGCCCTCGGAGCCGCTCTTGAGGCTCTTGGCCTCGTCCTTGTAGTGGCGCATCGAGGCGATTCTACCGTTGAAGACCACGATGCCGTCGCGCACCAGGCGCACGGAATCGGTCGCGGCGATCTCACCCTCTTCGACGCGGACACCGGCGGCGATACCGACCTTGGGCACCTTGAAGGTGTCCAGAACGGTCGCGGTACCCGTGGAAACCTCGACCTCGGTGGGCTTGAGCATGCCGATACGGGCTGCGTCGAGGTCCTCGAGGCACTTGTAGATGACGTCGTAGCAACGGATCTCGACGCCCTCGCGCTCGGCGGCGGAGCGGGCCTTGCCGTCGGGACGGACGCCAAAGCCGATGATGATGGCGTTGGAGGCGTCGGCCAGGACAACGTCGGTCTCGTTGATGGCGCCAACGGCGGAGTGAATCGTGTTGATGCGCACCTCGGACTGGTCCATCTTGTCGAGGGAGTCCTGAAGGGCCTCGATAGAACCCTGGACGTCGGCCTTGATGATCAGGTTGAGCTCCTTGACCTCGGCGTCGGCGAGGGTCTCGAAGAGGTTCTCGAGCGTCACATGCTTCACGCGGCTCTGCTCCTCGATGCGGGCCTTGAGCGAACGCTCGTCGGCCAGGGCGCGAGCCTCGCGCTCGTCCTCGAACACGCGGAACTCATCGCCGGCGTTGGGGACGGACTGCAGGCCCAGAATCTCGACGGCGTCGGAGGGACCGGCCTCGGTGACGGCGTTGCCCTTGGGGTCGAGCATGGCGCGGACGCGGCCGTAAGTAAGGCCGGCGACCAGCGTATCGCCCACGTGCAGGGTACCGCGGGTCACGAGCACCGTGGCAACCGAGCCGCGGCCCTTGTCGAGCTTAGCCTCGAGGACGTTGCCCGAAGCGAACGTATCGGGATTGGCCTTGAGCTCGAGCACGTCGGCCTGGAGCAGGACGGTCTCGAGCAGGTCGTCGATACCGATCTTCTGCTTGGCAGAGATGTTGACGAACATGTTCTGTCCGCCCCACTCCTCGGGGATGATGCCGTACTCGGTGAGCTCCTGGCGCACGCGGTCGGGGTTGGCACCCGGCTTATCGATCTTGTTGACGGCGACGACGATGGGAACACCGGCGGCCTTGGCGTGGTTGATCGACTCGATGGTCTGGGGCATGACGCCGTCGTCGGCAGCCACGATCAGGATGACGATATCGGTCACCTTGGCGCCGCGGGCACGCATGGCCGTAAAGGTGGCGTGACCGGGGGTATCGATGAAAGTGATCTTGCGGTCGTTGATCATGACCTGCGAAGCGCCGATGGCCTGGGTAATGCCGCCCGCCTCGCCGGCAGCGACGCCGGTGTGACGGATGGCGTCGAGCAGGCTCGTCTTGCCGTGGTCGACGTGGCCCATGACGGTGACGACCGGGGCACGCGGCTTAAGGTCGGCGGGATCGTCGTAGAACGAGAAGGTGTTCTCCTCCTCAGGAGTGATGATCTTGATCTGACGGCCCAGGTCGTCGGCAACGAGCTCGACGAGGTCGTCGGACATGGACTGCGTCATGGTAAGCGGCGTACCCAGCAGGAACAGGCGCTTGATAATGTCGTTGGCCGGAACGTCGAGCGCCTCGGCGAGCTCCTGGACGGTAACGCCCTGGGAGACCTTGATGGCGTCGAGGTCCTCGGGGTTCACGCCCTGGGCCAGCGCCTCCTCAATCTTGCGCTCTTCCTGAGCCTTTGCGGCCTCGCGCTCGCGCTTCTCCTTACGCTTTTTGCGACGACCAGTGGACTCGCGAGAGGCCTCCTCGACGGCGGCACGAGCCTCCTCGAGCACCTTCTCGCGGCTGTACTCCTCGGCCTCGCGAGCCATGCGGCTGTAGTGGTCCTCTTCGTTGTTGTGACCGCCCTTGCGCTTCTTGCCCTTGCCCTGCTTGTCGGGGTTGGGGAAGTCCATACCGGCAGCGACGTTGTTGCTGGCATTGGTGCGATGGCTGTGCGGGCGGTTCTCGGAGGCGTTGCGCTCGGAGTTGTTGTCGGAGGCGTTGCGATCGTTGCGACGGCCACCGCGACGGTCGTTGTTGCCGCCACGACGGTTGCCGCGCTCGGCAGCGCGCTCGGCCTTGGCCTTCTGCTCGGCGTCCTTCTTCTCCTTGAGCACGGTCTCCTGTGCGGCGATCTGGTCAAGCAGCGAACGGAAGCGCGAACCGGAGTCGGAAGCGGGAACGGCGCGGCGCTGGGCCTCGCGGGCGGCCTCCTCCTTCTCGCGAGCAAGACGCTCCTGCTCGGCCTTCTTCTTGGCCTCGGCCTCGGCGCGGGCGGCTTCCTCGGCAGCCTGGGCGGCGGCGAACTGGCGGCGCTCCTCCTCGCGTGCCTTCTCGGCGGCGATGCG
>UQNB01000012.1 GCA_900542235.1 uncultured Collinsella sp. | reverse complement strand
GACGATTGAACGTCAGATTGCCGCTTAGGGGCGTTTGCAGCGTCGAGCCGTTACGCGGTTTGGTAAAACCGCGTAACACTAGAGCTGGCGCAGGCCTTCCTCGAGGCCGGTCTTGCTGTCGGTCTTATCGTCGCGCATCTTGATGACGCGGGCGGGGACACCGGCCACGACGGCGCCGGCGGGGACATCCTCGACGCATACGGCGCCGGCGGCAACGACAGCACCCTTGCCCACGTGCACGCCCTCCAGGACCACAGCGTTGGCGCCGATCATGACATCGTCCTCGATGATGACGGGCGTGGCGCTGGCGGGCTCAACGACGCCTGCCAACACGGTTCCAGCGCCGATGTGGCAGTTCTTGCCCACGGTGGCGCGGCCGCCCAGCACGGCGCCCATGTCGATCATGGAGCCTTCGCCAATGACGGAGCCGATATTGATGATGGCACCCATCATGATGACGGCACGGTCGCCGATCTCGACGCGGTCACGGATGATCGCGCCTGGCTCGATGCGGGCGTTGATGCCCTTAAGGTCGAGCATGGGCACGGCGGAGTTGCGGCAGTCGTTCTCTACGTCGTAGTAATCGATGGAATCGGCGTTGGCGTCCAGGATGGCCTTGAGCTCATCCCAGTCACCAAAGACGGTCTTGCCACGACGACCGCCGTAGACGTGTGCATTGCCCCACTGGACCTTCATGCCCGGCTTCTCGCGCACGTACAGCTTGACAGGCGTCTTTTTGGGCGCGGTGGCGATGTAGTTGATAATCTCCTGGGCATCCATCTCGGCTGCGTTACTCATTTGCTGTCTCTCCTTTGGGTGGATTTGGTTGATGCCGTGTTAGGCAAACATGACCTGGTCGAACGTGTAGAAGCCGGGCTCGCGGGTGACGAGCTTTTGCGCGGCGGCCAGCGCGCCGTTGACAAAGATCTGACGGCTCGTGGCGCGATGCGCGAGCGTGACCTCCTCGTCCTGGCCAAAGAAACTCACCTCTTGCACGCCGGCGACCGTGCCGCCGCGCAGCGAGTGCATACCGATCTCCTTGGGGTCACGCGCTCCGCACATGCCCTCGCGACCATAGACGGGGTGGTAGCCCGCCTCGGGCTCGGCTTCGACGACGGCGTCGAGCAGCAGCTTGGCGGTGCCGCTGGGGGCATCGACCTTTTGGTTGTGGTGCGTCTCGACAATCTCGCAGTCAAAGCCGGGCAGTTCGCGCGTGGCCTGGGCAACCAGATGGCGCAGGGCGGCGATGCCGATAGAGTAATTGCCGGAGTGCATGACGCGGGCGCTCTGACCCAGCTCGCGCAGGCGGTCCATCTGCTCGGGGGTGTAGCCTGTGGTGCCCGAGACCAATGCGGCGCCTGTACGCTCGACATAGGCGACGACGGCATCGAAGGTCACGACGTTCGAGAAGTCGATGATCACGTCGGCTGCCGGGGCGCTCTCGAGCTCGGTCAGGTCAAAACCGATCTGGGCGACGATGTCGAAAACGGGCTGGCCGGCGGCGTCGACAATGCCCTCGGCGGTAGTGCGGATGAGCGAGCCCATACGGCCCGTTCCCATAATGACAGTCTTAATCAAGCAGACCAGCTCCCTTCAGAGCATCGGTGAGTGCAGCGCGTGTGTCGTTGGCCATGGGACACAGCGGCATACGGTAGTTTGCCTCGATCATACCCATCTGTGCGAGCGCTTCCTTAACGGGGATGGGGTTGACCTCGCTAAAGAGGGCATTGATGAGCGGCTGGCCGGCAATTTGGATATCGCGGGCACGCGCCACGTCGCCGTCCAGATAGGCACGGCACATGTCGTGCACGAGCTGCGGCTGAACGTCGGCCCACACGCTGATGGTGCCCGAGGCGCCCAGGCTCATGAGTGGCACGGTGAGCGCGTCCTCGCCCGAGTACATGCGGAAGTCATCGGACAGCAGGTGGGCGATCTTGGCCGCGTAGGCGACGTTGCCCGAGGCTTCCTTGATGCCCATGATGTTGGGGTGCGCAGCCAGGCGCTCCACGTTGCGCTCGCTGATGCCGCAGCCGCATCGGCCGGGGATGTTGTACAGGATGCAGGGGATGTCCACCGCGTCGGCAACGGTCTTAAAGTGCTGATAGATGCCCTCTTCGTTGGACTTGTTGTAGTAGGGGGTGATGAGCAGCAGACCGTCGGCGCCCAGTCCCTGGTAGGTGAGCGACTTGGTGAGCATGGTCTGCGTGGAGTTGGAGCCCGAGCCGGCGATGACGGGGACGCGGCCCGCGACCTGCTTGACCACTGCGGCAACGACGGAGTTGTCCTCGTCGTCGGTCATCGTGGCGCTCTCGCCGGTGGTGCCCAGAGTGAGGATGGCGTCGGTACCATTTTGCAGATGGAAATCGATAAGGCGCTCGAGCGCATCGAAGTCGACACTGCCGTCTTTTTTAAACGGCGTCACAAGGGCGACGATTGAGCCCTCGAGATTGCGGATGTCCATGTTCTTCTCCTTCGCTTCCGCGATTTGGATGCGCTTGTTCCATTGGGCGGCGACCGCCAGGCGCTCGTCCTGGGCACGATGGCGGGCAGTATCGGCGCGCGACTTGGCCAGCAGCTCGCGGCCGCACGGCAGCACGTCGAACGTGGCAAAGTAATCGCCCGGGCGCTCGGCGCGGCGGATGAGGTCGGCCGAGCCATCGGGGCGCAGCAGGACCTCGGCGGAGCGCAGACGGCCGTTGTAGTTGTAGCCCATGGAGTAGCCGTGCGCGCCGGTATCGTGGATTACAAGCAGGTCACCCATGTCGATATGCGGCAGCTCGCGATCGATAGCGAACTTGTCGTTGTTCTCGCATAGGTTGCCCGTGATGTCATAGGTGTTCGTGACGGGCGCTGTGGCCTTGTCGGCGCCGCCCGGCTGACCCATCACCGTGATGTGGTGGTAAGCGCCATACATGGCGGGACGAATGAGGTCGACGGCACTGGCGTCCACGCCGATATAGTCCTTGTAGATTTGCTTCTCGTGGATAGCCTTGGTGACCAGGCAGCCGTAGGGGCCCATCATAAAGCGGCCCATCTCGGTGCAGATGGCCACATCGTCCATGCCGGCGGGAACCAGGATCTCGTCGTATGCCGCGTGTACTCCCTCGCCGATGGCGCGAATGTCGTTGGCCTGCTGCTCGGGCAGGTAGGGGATGCCGACGCCGCCGGACAGATTGATGAAGGCGACGTGTGCGCCGGTCTCGCGCTCCAGGCGTACGGCAAGCTCAAAGAGGATGCGCGCGAGCTTGGGGTAGTAGTCGTTGGTGACAGTGTTGCTGGCAAGGAATGCGTGGATGCCAAAGTCCTCGGCACCCTTGGCCTTGAGCATGCGGAAGGCCTCGAAGAGCTGCTCGGTGGTCATGCCATATTTGGAGTCGCCCGGGTTGTCCATGATGCCGTTGGAGAGCTGGAACAGGCCGCCTGGATTAAAGCGGCAGCTGACCGTCTTGGGGATGGGTCCCGCAACACGCTCAAAGAACTCGATGTGGCTGATGTCGTCAAAGTTGACGATGGCGCCCAGCTTGTCGGCGAGCTCAAAGTCCGCCGCCGGCGTGTCGTTGGACGAGAACATGATGTCATGCCCCGTGATGCCCAGCGAGCGGGCGATCATGAGCTCGGTATAGCTCGAGCAATCGCAACCGCAGCCGTATTCGTTGAGAATGGAGATGAGCGCCGGGTTGGGGTTGGCCTTGACGGCAAAGTATTCCTTAAAGCCCGGGTTCCATGCAAAGGCGTCGCGCACTTCTTGCATGTTGCGGCGGATGCCCGCCTCGTCGTATAGATGAAACGGCGTGGGGAACTGCTCGACGATATGCTCGAGTGTCTCCTTGTCCACAAACGGCCGCTTAGCCGCATATGCCTCGTTGGGAGTCAATGACATGTCCCGTAAACCTCGCTATCCAGACGGCGCTACCTGCGCATCGAATCCGCATAGCGTGGACCCAATGTCCGGATAGCGCTCCCGCATTGCTGCAGACAGTCCTGTGGGTGTTTCCCACAGGCCCACCAGGTTGTTCGTGCCCGAAAAGCCCAGTTCGGCGGGTTTCGCCTCCCCACGGGGTCAAAGCCTGCCGGCTCGCCCGCGGTTCTTCGTGCCCGCGCCTCTATCAAGTGGTAACGACCCTACCACGTTGCACTTTACCAAACAAGAGTATTCGTATATAACGTTTAAAAAATGCAAGGATATGCTGGAAATAAGGGTGTGGCAATCTTGCGGCACAATGGATGGCAACCGACGCGCACCCATGAAAGGAACCTCTATGACCGAGCTCCAAGAACTCCGCCGCTATCGGCGCGACTTGCACGGGATCCCGGAGCTCGACTTCGATCTTCCGCAGACGATCGCCTATATCGAGGGTGTGTTGGCGCCGCTCGCCTGCGAGGTGGCCCATCCGTGTCCTAGCTGCGTCTGCGCTTTCTTCGACGCTGGCGTTGGTGCCGCGCATGCCACGGCGATTCGCGCCGACATGGATGCGCTGCCCATTGTGGAGGCGACGGGCGCGGCTTTCGCCTCGTCTCATCCCGGCAAGATGCACGCTTGCGGGCACGATGGGCACATGGCCATGGCGCTTGTCGCAGCGACGTATGTCGACCGTGCGATTCGCGAGCGGCCGGGTGCCATTAAGCGTAACGTGCTCTTTGTGTTCCAGCCTGCCGAGGAGACGACCGGTGGTGCCAAGACAGTATGCGAGAGCAGTGTGTTCGAGCGCTATGGTGCCGACCGTATCTTTGGCTTTCACGTGTGGCCCGACCTTCCCGCCGGCACGCTGGCGAGCTGTCCCGGTCCGCTGCTGGCGCGTTCGAGCGAGACGCATGTGCACATTCACGGGATGAGCATCCATATCGCCAAGACCTATGGCGTACCGGTCGAGGAATCGCACGATGCGGCGCTGGCTGCTGCCAAGTTCTTGGTTGCCGAGCGCGAGCTGATGGACGAGCTGGGCGCCGATGAGCCCTGTATCGGTAAGTTTGGCCTGCTGCAGGCCGGCACCGTCTGCAACGCCGTGGCGGGGGAGGCCCACGTGGCCGGTAGCCTGCGCGTGTTTACGGACGACATGTTCGACCGCGCGCGCGAGGGCGTGCGCCGCGTGCTCGATGAGGCGTGCGCCGCTACGGGCTGCACGTATGATCTCGACTTTGCCGAGGGCTATCCACCGGTCGATAACGACCCTGAGTTGTTTGCCCGAATCGCGCCCGCTCTGCCCGAATTGCAGCTCGTGGATGAGCCGCTGCTAATCGCCGAGGATTTCGCGTTCTATCAGCGCCATCTGCCGGGCGTGTTCTTCTTGCTGGGCACGGGCGTGCCAGAGGGACAAGAAAACCCGATCGACGCTGATGGCTGCCCAGCCTATGCCACAAGCGCTCTGCATACCGATAGCATGCTCTTCGACGAGGAAATCCTACTCAAAGGCCTCGATGTCTACAAACGATTGCTTGGCTTGGAGTGACGATGGAACGACGCCGACAGTCTGCCGTATATAGTCCGGGTGGATGCGGATGCGGTTTGCTGCTGCTTCCGGTCATCGCTGTGAGCATTGGCGTGATGTTTGTGTTTGCTGGGCTGGCTGCGGCGGCACTCGTACTGTTTATCACCGCCATCGGCGTGACGGTCTGGCTGTGCCGTTCTCGCGAGCGGCGCCGCGCCGACGGTAAGACCAATGTCGGCTGGGTCGTCTTCCTGATCATTGCGTACCTATTGAGCATCAGCTACCTGGTGTTCTTTGTCCTAATGATGATCAGTGCCTTTACCGGGAAATCCGTCACGGTGGGTTGATGCGCTGCCAGCAGACGGTCACGCAAAGTGCGTTTGCTCGGCGTCTGGATAGCTGCATTGGCCGTTTACCGCAACCTTAGCCCTCAGCTAATAAATTCAAGTTCAATCCTTTCTACGATGTGCTGTGTGCCGGCACGGTAGCCGGATCGTAGGAAGGATGAATAATGGCAAAAGAGGGAAAGAAGCCGATCGGCAAGATTGTCCTAGGCGTCATCGTGGTGCTGGTTATCGTCGGTGCCGTGGGTTCTATGGGTGGCAATTCAACCGATTCGTCTGCGAGCGATTCGGCAAAACCTGTCGAGGCGACACAGCAGGCTGAGGAGCAAAAAGAACCGCAAGAACCGTATACCATTGCTGATGAGGCTGAAGACACCTCCAATCAGTTTGCCTATAAGATCACGGGCACGCTGACCAATAACACGGACAAGGAAAAGAGCTACATTCAGATTGAGTATGTTCTGTATGATGCCGATGGCAACCAGGTTGGAACGGCTCTTGCAAACACCAATCATCTGAAGGCGGGCGGCTCCTGGAAGTTCGAGGCGCTGGGTACGGTGTCTCCCGACCAGGTTGCTAGCTGGGAGCGTTCGGACGTAAGCGGTTTCTAGCATGTTGCATGCACTGGGGGAGGTGAAGTCGTATGCCCGATAAAAAGTTGACCGAGGAGTTACTCAATGAGCTTCTCGACGCGCCAAACATCGATGGCTATATCAAAGAACACGACTTTGACGCCCCGTCGCTTTCGGACTACCTGAAGCAGCTGCTGCAGGAAAAGGGTTTGGAGCGCTCGCGCGTGGTTCGTATGGCCGATCTCAATGAGACCTTTGGCTATCAGATCTTTACCGGTGCGCGTCACCCGAGTCGCAATAAGGTGCTGCAGATTGCCTTTGCGATGGCGCTGACGCTCAAAGAGGCCAACCGTGCACTGACGGCTGCCGGGGTAAGCGTCCTTAACTGCAAGGATCGCCGTGATGCGATTATCATCTTTTGCATCGATCGCGGGTGCAGCCTCCAAAAGGTCAACGAGGAGCTGTATCGCTTTGGCGAGGAGACGGTAAGTTAGCGGCTGATATCTGAGCCGGCGGAGCTGCCGAACAACGATGCAAACGAACGGGGCGCGGATGCCATGGGGTGTCTGCGCCCTGCGCTATGATGGAGGCTATGGATACTCAGACCCCAACATATTCCGATGACGAGCTGACCGCAGCGCTTGCCGAGCACCTGGCGTCGCTCGATCGCGACGACAGCTATCGCGTGGAGCGTGTACTTAAGCGCTCGTCCGTTGAAACAACCGAGCTCGTGTACTTTGAAGGAACCGGTGGTGGTTCTCTCGGCCCCTTTGTCCGTAAACGCATCGATGCCTCGGCTCAAATCGGCGGGGCATACGAGCGTCTGTTTGCCGCTCAGCGGGCGGGCAGGCGTTTTGAGCACCTGCCCAGAATCGTCGATTGTCATCGTGCGGGCGATGAGCTCAACGTGGTTATGGAATACATCGAAGGGGAGACGCTCGGGGCGCTGGTGGATCGTCTGGGAGCCACCCCCGATTATGCACGTGAATTGTATCCTGCCCTATGCGATGCCGTGGGCGAGCTCCATGCCGGTTTTGCAATGGCGGGGGAGACGTCGGCGCCGGTGATCCATCGCGACCTCAAGCCGTCGAATATCATCGTGACGGGTGCGAGCTGTACGCTCGATGAGGGCCTGACGTTTTCATCGCTGGTGATTATCGACTTGGGGATCGCGCGCGTATGGCGCGATGGCGCCGATGCCGACACCGTCAAGTTTGGCACGCGACCCTATGCGCCGCCCGAGCAGTATGGGTTTGGGCAGACGAGTGTGCGCAGCGACGTCTACGCACTGGGCGCCCTGTTGTTCTTCTGCTTGACGGGAGTCGACCCTAAACCAGGGCTCGACATACGCGAGCAATGCGAGGCGCGTGGCATTCCCACTTCACTTGCCGATGCCGTCTGCATGTCGATGGCGCTCGACCCGGCCAAGCGTTTTGCGAGTGCGGAGGCATTGGGACGGGCGACGCGCGCGGCATACGACCTGAGTCGCCCCGTGCGGCCTCCTGTGTCTGCACCTGTCCGTACTCCGGCATCGGAAACGGTGTTGACGCTCCAAGGGCTCCAGAACCCCGCAGGGCTTCCTGGGCCTGCCGCCCCCGCTGCATGCGGCCTGCTCTCTCGCGTTCCGGAGTCTCTGGGCCGCATTTGGAATACGCTTGTCTGCTTCTCGCTGCTTGTGTTCTTTGCCGGAAGTCACTTTGCCGTCTTTCACCCCACGGGAGCAAACCAAAGCTACCCGACGTGGCTTCTCATAATCGAGTATTTTTTCTTTGTCGATGGCCTTATGGCGCTTATGCATTTTGCGCTGCTCGATAAGCGCCGTCTTCGTCGGCGATTCACACTGCTTGACAGCTATCGCGGCAAGAAACTCGCGAAACTCTGGCTCAAGGCATTGGGTGTGCTGCTCCTATGTATGATCGTCATAGTCGCGGTTGCCAATGCGACCGGCGTCGTCGATACCTCCGCTACCTAAAAGAAAAGGGCCCCATTGGGGCCCTTTGCAGTTGCACTTAGATGCGGTTCATCTGAGCGGCGACTTTGTTGTACCAGTCCTGCCATGTGGGCGGGCAGTACTTTTTGGCCGCTGCCGGGGTAAGGGTGGAGCCGTAGTTGGCGCCCAGATAGGCAACGTGAGCGGAGATGCCCTCGCTCCAGCTGCCAAAGCTGCGCCAACCGCCGCCACGGGCACTCCAGCCCCAGGCGTTGTAAGAATTGGCGCAATAAGCACCCTTGGTGCTCTCGATGCAGGCGATGGCGGGGGACCAACGGGGGTCGACACCGGTATTCCAAGCGGCGACGGCAAAGTTATAGCCCTGGCCTGCCATGGGGGAGCCGGCGAGATAATTGTCGATGCGGCTCGTCCACTCATTGATGAACGAATCGTAATCGGAGCTACCGGTATTGGCGTTGTTCACCGTGGTGTCGATGGTGGTGTTGGTGTTGGTGGCCTGGCTGCTGGAATTGCTGCCGCTTACGCCCTCGCCCGAGAGCTTCTCGGCGGCGGCGGCCTTATCGGCCTCAAGCTTGGCAAGCTCGGCGGCATTTTCCTGCTCGGCTTTTGCCTGTGCCTCGCTGCGGAGCTGCTGGGCCTGAGCCAACGCATCCTCGGCGTTTTTCTGCTCTGCCTCAAGCTGAGACTTGGCCTGCTGGAGCTCAGCCTTGTTCTGCTCGAGTTCGGTTTGCATGTTATTGAGCTGTTCGATCTCGTCGACGCTCGAGCTCGTGATCTGGTTGGTGTATTTGCAGGTCGTGATGAACTCACCCAGGCTCTGCGCGTTGACCAGGAAGCTCACGATGGGGTTGGTGCCCTTCTGATACTTGTACAGATCGCGCATGGCGGAGCTTGCCTTGGCCTGCTGCTCGGGAAGCTTAGCCTCGATTTCCTCGATGCTTGCCTCATTGGAGTCAATCTGCTTTTGCAGGTCATCGAGTTTGGTGCGGGCGTCGTTGTAGGCGCTCGTGGCGGCTTCGATCTTCTGCTGCGCTGCGGAAAGCTGGTCCTGCGTTGCCTGCGAGGCGGCATACGCCGCAACGGGGGAGAGCATCGGCGTGGCCGTCAGCGCAACGGCGAGCGCGGCGCTCGTGATGATACGAGCCGGCTTCGACGCAATGAGCGCTGCGGCGCGATGATTCGAATGCTGCATCCAGTCCCTCTGCAATCAATCGTAGGTTATGGTTCGAACGGTATTCTACTACTGCTTTCGACCTCAACTTGAACCTTAAAGGTTCCAAAGGGTCAAGTTGAACTTGAGGCTTTGGCTTTGACCTGCAGTTATGATGAATTGTTGAGAAACCATAGAGTTCAACTTTAACGTTACAGAACCCTGTTTGAGAGGAGTTTTGGGATGTAAAAGCTATCTCAACATGGGGTTTTACAACTACAGCGTGCCCTCCTGACGAGCCTGCTCAATCTCTTCGAGGGCCTCGGCAGGGGTGAACGAACAGGTGCCGTCGCCGAGCTTGACCACCTGGATGTCGTCGCCGATATGGACCTCTCCGCCCTTTAGTACCACGCCAAAAACGCCCTCGTGGGGAAAGATGCAGTCGCCGGCGAGATAGTAGATGGCACAGCGTGTGTGGCATACCTTGCCGATTTGGCTGATTTCGACAAGCACCTCGCTGCCAAGCTTGAGCTGCGTGCCCAAGGGGAGCGAGAGTAGATTGATGCCTTGCGTGGTGAAATTCTCCCCAAAGTCACCCTCGTGCACATCGAGCCCGCGCTCCTGCGCCGTCTGGATGGATTCTGCAGCTAAAAAGGAAACCTGGCGGTGCCAATGCCCGGCGTGTGCGTCGGAGGTGAGGCCAAATTGCTCTATAACGGTGTCGTGTCCATCGGCGACGGGCGACTTGCGCGTGCCCTTGTGTGCCGACGTGTTGATCGAGACGATGCGGGCGGGTCTGTCGTAGGCATCGTCTGCCGTGCGTAGGGGAACGGCCGTTTGTGCGCGTTCCGCCAGCTCGCGTTTCGCGGCATTGAGGATGGGGTTATCGGTCGGATGGTCTTGGGGCACGTGCGCGCCTTTCGTTTGAGGATGTCAATACGCTGAATCCTACAACAATGGTAGGTTCATTGCCCATTGTCATACAACGGTGAGCGCCGTCTTCGTGCTGGCCTTCGTGCTGGACGATTACGTCGATTGCCATAGATACGGTGGAGCTTTGGGCACCGGCGGTTTGGCACGCTAAAATAAATCAGTTGCGCAAAGACCGCCCGTTGTGTGGGCAGTTCATGATAGGAAGTTTCCATGGCATTGCAGTTTACAGAGCGCGAGTTCATTCCCGTGCTGCTCGGTGGCGACATCAACGCCTATTCGGTGGCGCGCGCCTTCTACGAGGAGTACCAGGTCAAGAGTCTGGTCTTTGGCAAGTACCAGACGGGTCCCGCGTACCGCAGCCAGATTATCGACTACACGCCCAACGTGGATATCGATACCATGCCCGTGATGCTCAGGACCGTCAACGGCATTGCCCAAGCGCATGCCGATAAGACGATTGTCCTTGTGGGCTGTGGCGATAACTATGTTGCCCTCGTGGCTCAGGCCAAGGATGCCCATGAGTTGGCGGATAATATCGTCGCGCCTTACGCTCCCTATAGCATGCTTGAGCAGTGTCAGAAGAAGGAGATCTTCTACGAGCTGTGCGAGAAGCATGGCGTGCCCTATCCGCATACCTTTACCTTCACCATGGCGATGCTGAACGTCCAAGGCGAGGCGCCTGCCGAAGTGCTCGACCAGATCGATTTTCCCTACCCGATGATTCTGAAGCCTTCTGACGGTATCATGTGGTGGCAGCACGAGTTCGAGGGCCAGAAAAAGGCTTATGAGATTGCCGACCGTGCCGAGCTGGAACAGGTCATTCGCGACTCGTATGCCAGCGGCTACACCGACGACCTGATCTTGCAGGATCGCGTGCCCGGCAACGACGAGTACATGCGCGTGCTCACCAGTTATTCCGACCGTAACGGCAAGGTGCGCATGATGTGCCTGGGTCACGTGCTGCTCGAGGAACATCAGCCTCACGGTGTCGGCAACCACGCCTGTATCATCACCGAGCCCAATGACGAGCTCATGGGCGGCGTGCGCAAGTTGCTCGAGGACCTTCACTTTGTGGGCTATTCCAACTTTGACGTTAAGTACGACGAGCGCGACGGCTCGTTTAAGTTCTTCGATTTCAACACGCGCCAAGGTCGCAGCAACTACTACGTCACCAACAGCGGCTTTAACGTTGCCAAGTATGTGGTGGACGAGTATGTGTTCAACCGCCCGTCTGAGCCGGAGTTTGTGACGGCGCAGGACGAGGCGCTGTGGATGGTCGTCCCCATGGGCGTCGTCGACAAGTACGTCAAGGATCCCGAGCTGCGCGCTAAGGTGCATCGCCTGGACAAGGAAGGCAAGGGCGCCGACCCTTCGTTTATGAAGGGCGACTTTGTCTTTAACCGCTGGCTGCGCATGTGGCACACCAAGCTGCGCCACTTTAAGCTGTTCAAGACGTATTACAAGTAGATGAGTGCGGCGCCCGTCCGGTTTACATCGGGCGGGCGCGGGTATGATACGCGCAATTGCGCAAGCGTCACCAAGGAGGCGGCGATGGAAAAGCTGGGAGTTATCGGCGGCATGGGCGCCGAGGCCACGTCGTATTACTACGACCAGGTAGTGCGTCATACGGCTGCTGCCTGCGATCAGGAACATATCGACATGGTGGTGCTTTCCAAGTCGACCATGCCCGACCGCACCCTGGCCATTAAGACCGGCGAGCACGCCAAGCTGCTGGCGACCATGAAAGAGTGTGCCCAGGCACTCGAGTCGCTGGGCTGTGCGCACATTGCCATTCCCTGCAACACGTCACACTACTTCTACGACCAGATCCAGTCGTTTACGAAGGTGCCGATTATCCACATGCCGCGTGAGTCGGTGCGCTATGCCCTTGCGGGTGCGGTGATGGGGGAGTGCGAGTTCGACCCCAACCTGAGTATGCCGGCCGAGCCGGTGCGCAAGATTGGCATCATGGGCACCGACGGAACCGTGGGCGCGGGCGTCTACGGCCGCGAATGCGAGGCTGCGGGTGTTGAGGTCGTCTATCCCAGCGAGAAACGTCAGAACGATGTGATGTCGCTTATCTACGATAATGTGAAGGCCGGACGTGAGCCCGATATGGATAAGTTCGACCGCGTGATGTGGGAGTTCGCCCGTAGCGGCTGCGACCGCGTCATTCTGGCCTGCACCGAGCTCTCGGTGCTGCAAAAGTACCGAGAGATGCCCGAGATCACCCTCGATGCTATGGATGTCCTGGTGCGCGAATCCATCATCCGCAGCGGCGTCCCCTACCGCCTCTAGCTTCCGACCCGCCAAAAAGGGACAGGTTAATGTTGGTAGGTTTTATCTGGTGAAACAGTAAAGGCCTCGGCTCGTTTGGTGCGAGCCGAGGCCTTTTGCGTTGGGCTGTTACTGTCGGTGGTGAACTAGAACAGGAAGCCGATGGCGATGAGGGCGATGCTGACGATGAGCACGGCGATGTCTAGGCCCTTGATGGGGTAGCGCTTGTACGAGCTGGCGCGCGTACGCAGATAGAAGCCGCGCTGTTCTGCTGCCAAGGCTGTGGCATCGGTCTTGCCCACGCTCGAGATGAGCAGCGGCACGCACAGCGGCAGCATGAGCTTAAGCTTCTTGATGGGGTTCTTGGTGTCGTACTCGACGCCGCGTGCGGTCTGCGCCTCCATGATGGCGTTCATCTCCTGACCAAACACCGGCACAAAGCGTAGCGCCGTGGTAAAGGTGAAGGCATAGCGATACGGCACGTGCAGCACCTCGACACAGGCGTTGGCAAGGTCGTTGAGCTTGGTCACCATGAGCATGAGGATGAGTGGTAACGCCACACCCAGCAGGCGCAGACAGGCCTTCGATCCTGTGATGAGGCCCGTGTCGGTGATAAAGCCCCACACCACGTTGCCATCGCGCATAAAGGCCAGCTGGAGTACCAGCATGATAAGCGCGAGCGGAATCAGCAACTTGAGCAACGAGAACAGACGGTCGACGACGCCGGCATAGGCACCCAGCGCAAGGGTGAGTGCCAAAAAGCCCAGCAGCGCCACGTAGGTGTCGGACAAGAAGATGCCGACGATGATGGCGGCGGCGAGGCCCAGTTTGACGACGGGGTTCAGGCGGTGCAGCAGCGTATCGCCCGGCATGTAGTCGATGACGTTAACCACGGCGGACCATCTCCTTGGTAATGCGAACGATATCGGTGACCTCGCTCACCTGCGCAAAAGCGGGCGAGACGGAAGATGCCAGACGGCGCGAGAGTTCAATAACCTGGGGCGGCTCAACATAGGCACGCCGCATGAGATCGATGTTCGAGAATAGCTCGTGCGTGCGGCCGCGGTCGAGGATGTGACCGTCGGCCATTACTACGATACGCTCGGCAAAGTCGGAAACAACTTCCATATCGTGGCAGACCATGATAACGGCGCAGCCGCGCTCGGCCATGGTGCGCACCGTTTCCATGACGGTCATGCACTCGCGGTAATCAAGGCCGCTCGTGGGCTCGTCGAGCACGACGATCTTGGGCTCAACCACTACGACGGAGGCAAGCGCCACCATTTGTCGCTGGCCGCGCGAAAGTGAGAAAGGTGCCTCATCGGCAGGCAGGCCAAAGCGGTCGATAACGAGTTGAGCACGACGCAGAGCCTCGGCACGGTCGATGCCGCCAAGCTCCAAGCCAAAGGCAACCTCGTCGAGCACGGTGTCCTTGCAGATCTGGCGGTCGGGGTTTTGGAAGAGGGTTGCGACTTCGCGGGCGATGCGGCTCGTGGGAACGGCTGCGGTGTCCAGCCCCGTAACGCGCACGCTGCCCGAGGCGGGCTTAAGCAGGCCTGTGAGCAGCTTGGTGAGCGTGGTCTTGCCGGCACCGTTCTGGCCGACGATGCCCACGAGCTCGCCGGGATAGAGGGTCAGGTTGAGGTCGTGTACGGCGGCGCCGCCATTGGGATAGGCAAACTCAACGTGATCGAAGGTGAGCGTGGGCTCGGCGTCCTTGGCATGAGGGCGCAACGACGGTGCATGCGGGGAGCCGGCGGGCGCCTGGGCTTCGCTGGCCGCGCGTGCGGGGTCGACGATGCCCGAAATCAGGCGCTCGGCCTCATCGACATCCAAGCAAGGGGTACCGCTTACCAGGCCATCGGCCTCGAGGCTATTGAAGATACGCGTGACGCGAGGGCAGTCGACGCCGATGGCACGGAGCTCGTCGGTATGCGCGAAGACCTCGTGTGGTTCGCCCTGCAGCGCGATTTCGCCATGGTTGAGCACGAGCACGCGGTTGCAGTACTCCGAGAGCAGGGCGACCTTTTGCTCAACGACGACGATGGTGATTCCAAGTGCGCGGTTTGCCTCACGCAACGTCTCGAAGACCAGCGTGGAGCTGGCAGGGTCGAGTGCCGCGGTGGGCTCGTCGAGAACCAAGACGCGCGGACGCATAGCGAGAATGGCGGCGATGGCTACCTTTTGCTTCTGTCCGCCCGAGAGGGTGGCAATCTCGCGGTCGCGCAGGTCGCTGATGCCGACGGTCTCGAGCGTTTCGCTCACGCGCTGCTCGATCTGGTCATGGGGGACGCCAAAGTTCTCGAGGCCAAAGAGCATCTCGTCCTCGACGACCGAGGCGACCATTTGCGTGTCGAGATCCTGCAGCACGCTGCCGACGATTTGCGACACGTCGGTCAACGAGACCTCGCAGGTGTCGTGGCCGTCTACCATGACGGACCCAAAGAACGTGCCGGTGTAGTGGTGGGGCACGGCGCCCGACAGGCAGGCGGCAAGCGTGGACTTGCCGGCGCCCGAGGGTCCGATGATGCCGATGAAATCTCCCTTGTTCACGCTGAGCGAGATGTGGCTGAGCGCCTGCTCGGTCTGCGTGCCATAGGAGAACGAGACATCGTCGACGTTGATGATCGTTTCCATGGATACCTTTCATAGTCATTGGGGACGTTCTTACATGACCAGTCGTTTAAGAACGTCCCCAAGAGTTAACTGTTTGGGACAGTCTTTGCCGGTGGAGCACAGAGACGACTTTACGAGGGCCCCAGGTTGGCGCGAAAGAGGAGCGAAGCGTACTTGGGTACGCGAGCGACGAATGAACGCCAAGATGGGGTGGCTCGTAAAGCCGAGCGGGTTAGTTGAGCTTCAGGGCCTTCTGGATGGGCAGGTAGAGGGCGCCGACCAGAATGGCGTTAAAGACGGCGGTCATGGCGACGACGGGCAGCATAGCGGCGGCGAGCTCGCCGACCACGCCAAGCATGGCCATCTTGATAACCATGAAGATGACGCCGGAGACAAAGGTGGTCACGAAGGTTGCGACAATGGCGATGGCGGGCTTGACCTGACCGTCCCTGCCGGCGGCGTTGACGATGCCGGCCATGAGCATGGCGGCGATGCCCTCGGCGGCAAAATCGACGAACGGCGAAGTGGTGGTGATCTGGATCACGGCAGCCGAGATGAGGCCAATGACGAGCGCTTGGCCGATGTTGGGGCGAACGACCAGGATGGTGAGGCAGAAGGCCGAGATGATGAACTCGGGGCTGATCATGCCGCCCGAGATGCCCGAGATTGCCTTGCCGACGGTGAAGTTGAGGATGAAGCCGGCGGCGAGCAGGATGGCGAGCAGGCCGATCATGACCGAGGATGGCGAGCAAGACGAGGGCGCGGACATCGAGTTTGCCGCGATCGGCGGTCTGGACGGTGCGGGGCTGGGTGGCGGTGGTGTTCTGAGACATGGTGAAAATCCTTTCGGAAGGGGATTGCAAGAGAAAAGCGGAGGCGCGTGATGCGAATGCGATCGGGCTCGAGATGGAAAAAGGCCCCCGGTCGAAACCGGAGGCCTTCCAATCACCTAGAGCGCAAAAACAGGCGTGAGGGACTCACTGTCGACCGATCGTATTCGCATCACGCCACCACCAGTTGTTGAGAGACTTCATCGTGTTCTTCATGTCGGTGGCTCCTTTCGTGATGCCATGGCGCGGTCGCACCTAGTTGCTGTTGCGCTGCACTATAGCACAGCGAAGTGTGTGCGGGGAAATCTTTTTTAAAAAGATTTCAGGCGGGTTTCCCGTCGGCCAAAAGAGCGGGCTAAGCGGGCGAGGCTGCCATTGCTGCCTTGTCCGCTCAACTAAGACGTTACTCCTTATTGCGACGGTAGAGGAAGTAACCGCCTGCGGAGATGACGGCAACGCCAGCGATGGCGAATGCGGCCACCATGCGGCCATCAAAACGATCGCCAGTGGTGGGCAGGCCGCCCTTGGTGTTCGTCTTGTTGGTGGTTACCGTGGTCGTGGTGTCCGACTTGCCAGGCTTCTCGGGCTTGGTGGTGGGCTGCTCGGGCTTAGCGGGCTGTTCGGGCTTAGCGGGCTGCTCGGGGGTACCGGGCTGTTCGGGAGTTCCGGGCTGATCCGGGGTCACCGGGTCGGTGGCAAGAGCGTCCTTGGCGTAGGTGATGGACACCTTGAGGCCGTTGGTCTCGGTGTTCAGGTCGCTCGGGGTGAAGGGCGTGCTGAAATCCTCAGCCTTCAGATAAGCGCGCATCTCCTGGAGAAGGGCCTTGCACTTGACGTAGGTGTTCTCAGTGGCAGCCTTGCCGGCCTTGTTTGCCAGGGCGGTGCGGCCCTCAGTGGTGGTCTCGGCCTGCATAGCAGCATCGACCTCAAGGTTCTGCTCGATGAGCTCGTTCTGGAGAGCGTCGAGGTAGGCGCGAACGCCGGTGCCGAGCTGCTCGCGGTGCTCGTAGCAGAGGGAACTAATGTCCATGAGGACGTAGTTGATGGAGTTCTCGGGCTCCTCGTTGTTCACGATGTCCGTCTCTTCGCAGTGATCGTAGGAGACATCCTGATTGCTGAAGTAGGGGCTGACCTCGGTGAGCAGTGCAGAGTACAGAGGAATAGCGACGGAGTAGGCGGCGCGGGAGAGCATCTCCCACTGAATGGTCGCGATCTCGGGGTCCATGCCCTGACGGATCTGGAAGAGGTTGGTCTCGGTGCTTCTTTCGGTGCCGATGGCGTAGACACCGTCGGTGTTGGCGTTGAGGCCGGGGACATTTTCGCCGCGGTTGCCAAATGCACGGATCATCTCAAAGGTGTTCCAGTCGGACTTGCCGGGCTTGAAGAACAGGGGCTGGATCTCGCTGACCATGGCTCCGATTTGGTCGGGGCCTTTTTCCGGTTTAACCGTGACGATGTCGTAATCCGCACCCTTGGTCAACGGGGCCATGAAGTAATCGCGGCCCTGGACATAGCGAGTCCACTGATGAACGCCGGAATCGGCGACGCTTTTGCCATAGGTCTTGGCAACGTCGAACTTGCCGTCGGTGTACTCGGCGAAGCCATTTTTCTCGGGCATGGTCTGGATGCCCTCGGAGTGGAGGCAGTTCTCGGCGTCATCAAGGTTGACATCGTAATTGAGTCCGCCGATGTTGGGGTTGAGTGAGGCGACGTCATCGGCGAGCTTCATGGCGATCCACTGGTGGCCGGAAAGTGCGGCAAACAGCCAAGTCTCGTTGCTGTCGGCGATGATAATCTGATCGTTGCCGTTGGCGCCCTGCTCGTCGATGATCTTGCCGAGGAGCTCGACACCCTCACGTGCTTTGGCACTTTCGCCTAAGATAACGCTGCCGTAGCTATACTCGCCAATGCCAGTGTCGGTCAGGGGGTCTGCCTTGGCGGCTTTATCGTTCATGTTGGTGGTCAGCGTTGCGGAGCAGGACACGCCCTTCTCGTTGATGCCTGCCTCAGAGTAGGCATCATAGCGCCCGTGCCACTGCGAAGGATGATCGCGCACGTAGCTATAACGATATGTAGTCTTGGTCGACCTGTATGAGAAGTCGGACTCGTCTGAGCCGTAGGTATATCCGGGGGCATGCGATGGCTCAATGCCAAAGTGCTTGAGGTAGCGCGGGCCAAAGTCCTCGGCGCGACCATAGTACGTGTTGTTGTCGGCCGTAAGGTTTTTGCCCATGTACATTTGCGTGCAGGCGAGCGCAGATGTCGGCATGGACATGATGGTTGCAGCTCCAAAGGCAAGGCCTATGCCAAGCTTCTTGAGCGCGTTGACGGGATGAGTTTTACTCATGTTCCCTCCCAGCGTGCGAAAGCCCTCTGTCGCCAGAGGGCTTCAGCCAATAAAGACACCTCATTAGCGTAACGAACTGGAAACAATATTCATCTATGAAAGAAACTTACTCGATAAGCGTGATGAAATATGCGATGAGCGGTTAATCGTACTCAGTTTGCAGCTTTACTTTAATAAAGACGCCCTGTAATTACTGTAACCGAATAAAGTAGCTGGGAATGCCCGAAATGAAAATCCCCCGCTGTTTGACGAATGCATAAACAGCGGGAGAGTCGATAACTGGATGAATATCATACCAATGTGGATTTACTTCTTTCGGCGGTGAATCACGTTGATGGCGTAACCGACGAGCATGGCCAAGACGATGACAATAAAGCCGATCAGGGGATTGTCGTTCATAGGGTCCTCCTATTTTCCGAGCGGGGAGAATTCGTCGACGATGAGGTCGAGGCATTGCGGAAGCGCGCGGGCTCCAAAGACGCCCGAATTGCTGGAGATAATCTCGCCATCGAACTGCATGCCCAGTGACGGGGTGCAGGTGATCTTGGCTTCCTTGGTCTGGATGATCTTGAACTGTGGGCGCCCGAGTACCTTGCCGGCGGGGTCAAGCGCAGCGGTGATCACGGTAGGCAGCAGCTGCACGGTGCGCACGGGTTCGATGACCGCAATGTCGACCATGCCGTCGTTCATGCGGCAGTTGGGGAACAGGTTGATGTCGTTTTGGATGACCGAGGTGTTGCCGGCCATGCAGCAGATGCCATCGAGCTCCTCGACAATGCCGTCATGCTCGATGGTAAAGTGCGCCACCGTGGGGTTGGGCGTGGCGAGCGCGGAGAGGAAGTAGGCGATCTCGCCGATGTCGTTTTTGGTAGGGGCGGCCTTCATCATGATCTCGGCGTCGAAGCCCGAGCCGGCGATGATGATAAAGCCGTGGCGCCTTTCGTTGCCGTTCTCGTCGAGCCAAAAGAGCTCGCCCATGTCCACTTTGACCGTGCGACCGGCACGGCAGGCCTTGGCAAGTGCCGCTGCCTCGGGGGCATTACCGATGTTGTTAAAGAACAGGCAGGCTGTGCCGGAGGGGAAGACGAGCGTGGGGACGCCGCATCCGCGCATTTGGTCGAGTACGTTGGAGACGGTGCCGTCGCCGCCCGAAATCACCACGCGATCAAACTCGCGCACGTCTGCCACGGCGTCTTCGGGTTCCATGCCATCGCCGATAAAACGCATCACGACCTCGTCGCCGCCCTGCGCGAGGGCGTGCGTGAATGCGTAGATTTCATCTGAGCTGGGGCCCGATGCCGGGTTGTGGATGATAAGGCAGCGCATACTTACGTTCCCGTTCTCTGACTAACCGAGTATAGTTGTAAGGCAATGCCGATATCCTACCCGTGTTTTTCGGGCCTAACCTTATTCGATGGGTTGATATGTACATTTCCACACATCAGGCTCTACTCGACTTTTGCCAGCGCGCCCGTGAGTTTGACGCGATTGCCGTCGATACCGAGTTTTTGCGCGAGCGCACGTTCCATCCGCGCCTGTGTTTGGTTCAGATTGCCACCCCTGCCGAGAGCGTTGCGGTCGACCCTCTGGTGATCGACGACCTGTCGCCGCTGGCCGAGCTTATGGCCGACGAGAGCGTGATCAAAGTCTTCCACGCCTGCTCGCAGGATATGGAGGTTATGCTCCATACCGTGGGCGTGCTGCCGCGTCCGATTTTTGACACGCAGGTGGCCGCCGCCTTTTTGGGCGAACGCCAGCAGATTTCCTACGGCGCGCTCGTGCAGGCGTTTTGCGGCGTCTCGCTGCCCAAGACCGAGTCGCTGACCGATTGGTCGCGCCGCCCGCTGACCGATAAGCAGATTGAGTACGCGATTGATGACGTCAAGTACCTGATCGTCGCCTATACCGAGATGATGAGCCGCCTGCGCGAGCTGGGCCGCGTGGACTGGGTGCTCGACGAGCTGCGCCCGCTGGCTGACGAGTCGCACTATCGCGCCGATCGCCACGAGGCGTTCCGTAAGGTCAAACGCATCAATTCGTGCAGCCGTCACCAGTTGGGCATCGCGCGCGAGCTCGCCGCCTGGCGCGAGGACCGCGCCGAGCGCCGTAACATCCCGCGCAAGTGGGTCATGTCCGACGACACGCTGCTTGCACTCGTTAAGCGCAATCCCGTGCGCGTTGAGGAGTTCCGTAGCATTCGCGGTACCGATCAGCTGGGGGAGCGCGATGTGGACGGCGCGCTCATGGCCATCAAGCGCGGCGCAAGCTGCCCGCACGATCGTCTGCCGCTCATGGTGCGCGGGCACCGTCAGATCTCGCCGGAGCTGGAGAGCGTGACGGACCTGATGTATGCGCTCATCCGCCTGGTTGCCGAACGCTCGGGAGTGGCGACCTCGGTCATTGCCTCGCGCGATGACCTGGCTGACTACATTGAGCATCCCGAGCAGAGCCCCCTGCGCGAAGGCTGGCGTTTTGAGCTTGTGGGCTCGCGCCTGGACGATTTGCTTTCCGGCAATATGGGACTCACCGTGAAGGACGGAAAGATTGAGTTGTTATAGGGAAGCCTAGTCTGCTGAGTGGGTAGAATGCCTCCAACGTGT
This sequence comes from uncultured Collinsella sp., assembly GCA_900542235.1. GTDB lineage: Bacteria > Actinomycetota > Coriobacteriia > Coriobacteriales > Coriobacteriaceae > Collinsella. The sequence goes on along the minus strand of UQNB01000012.1, from coordinate 12,033 downwards.
AACTCGATTCGGAGGAATTCGCATGCCCTATTACTATGGATACGGCTTTGGTATCGACCCGCTGTACCTGCTGGTTGTTCTTGTCTGCACGGTGCTTGGCCTTGCCGCGCAGAGCTATATCAATTCGACGTACAAGACGTGGTCCAAGGTTCGCTCGGACGGCGACACGGGCGCCACGGTCGCTCGCCGCATGCTCGACGCCAACGGCTGCAATGCCGTGGGTATCAAGGGCGTCGCTGGTGAGCTTACCGACCACTACAACCCGCAGGACAACAATCTGTATCTGTCGGATTCCAACCGTTCGGGCGGCTCGGTCGCAAGCGTTGCTGTCGCTTGTCACGAGGCAGGCCATGCCGCGCAGCGTCAAAGCGGCTATGCCATGATGAAGGTACGCACCGCCCTCGTGCCGGTCGTCAACTTTACCCAGAACACTTGGACCATCGTGCTGCTCATGGGCCTGTTTATGAACATCGCGGGACTCACGACCCTCGCACTGATCTTCTTCTCGTTTAGCGTGCTGTTCCAACTGGTTACGCTACCGGTCGAGATTGATGCTAGCCGGCGCGCCGTGGCGTATATTGAGCAGTCGGGTATGAGCTCCAAGCAGGTCAACGGTGCCAAGAAGGTGCTGACGGCCGCCGCGCTTACCTATGTGGCTGCGGCGCTCACCTCGATTATTCAGCTGCTCTATCTTATGGCTCGCTACAACAGAAACTCCAACCGATAACAAATTGGGTCGCTGGGCGCCGCGGGAATTTGTGTCCCCGCGGCGCTGTACTATGTGTTGGACTTGAATTTGCGCAGGGCCAGAGCCTTTGTGCACGATGACGAAAGGAGGCTGCGTGGCAGGTTGGAATCTAACCGGCAATAGCGTTTCCGCCGAGTTCGACGGTTCGGACGAGCAAGAGCGTAAAGAGCTCAGCGTGAGCCAGGCGGTAGAGATCGCCGCCGGTGCGCTCGATGCTATTCCGCAACTGACCGTCCTGGGCGAGGTCACGGGTTTCCGTGGTCCCAATGCCCGAAGCGGCCACTGCTACTTCCAGATTAAAGACGACTCGGCCGCCGTCGACTGCATCATCTGGAAGGGCGCCTATCTCAAGCGTACCTTCGATCTGCGTGACGGCATGCAGGTGAGCTTTAAGGGCAGCTTCAATCTCTATAAGGCCACGGGCCGCATGAGCTTTGTCGCTCGCTCGTTTTCGCTGGCGGGGGAGGGTCTGCTGCGTCAACAAGTGGCGCAGTTGGCCGAAAAGCTACGCCGCGAGGGACTGATGGACGAGTCCCGCAAACGCCGCATCCCGGTGTTTTGCTCACGCGTGGCGGTCGTCACCTCGCTTTCCGGTGCGGTAATCGACGACGTCAAGCGTACGCTGCGCCGTCGCAACCCGCTCGTCGAGCTTGTCTGCGTGGGCGCCAAGGTTCAAGGCGAGGGTGCGCCGGCCGAGCTCATTGATGGCTTGCGCCGCGCCGCTTCCATTACGCCGGCGCCCGACTGTATTTTGCTGGTGCGCGGCGGCGGCTCCTTTGAGGACCTCATGACCTTTAATGACGAGGAGCTTGCCCGCGCGGTGGCGGCTTGTCCTGTGCCCGTGGTGACCGGCATTGGCCATGAGCCCGATACCTCGATTTGCGACATGGTGAGCGACCGACGCGCCTCCACGCCCACGGCGGCGGCCGGATCGGGTGGGCCGGCGATTCCCGACAGGCGCCGGCTATGACGGAGTTGGCCGATGTGCTCGAGGCGCGCCATCAGCGTCTGGGTGCCGCGATGGCATCGATGATTGGGTCGGCCCAGGTCGACCTGGAGATGCTCGATCAGCGCGGTCGCCGTGCCTGGGATACCTATACGGCTCGCTTGGGTGATGCGCTCGATGCCGCTGCGTGTCGCCCGTGCCTCAACGACCCCACATTTATGGTCGAGCGTCGCGAATCGGAGCTTGCACTGACTGCCGATCGCCTGTCGGGCGCCATAGTACGCTCGGTCGGGACATTCCGCTCCAACTTTGAGCGCTTGCCCGAGCGTCTGATTACAAGCACCTCGGGGCTCGATGGTAAGCGCCATGCGCTCACGCTTGCGAGTTCCCGCCTAGAGCATCAAGGGCGCACGATGCTCAGCAAGCCAGCGTCCGACCTGAGCCGTGCGGCAGCGTCGCTCGATGCCCTGTCGCCGCTCAAAGTGCTTGCTCGCGGCTATTCCATCGCGTACAGCGATGATGGTGTGGCTACGAGTGCCAAGACCTTTAAGCCTGGCGACGCCATTCGCGTGCGCATGGCAGACGGCAACGTGGCAGCAACGGTCGATACGGTCGAGTAGACCGCGTTTCGCAGTGATAGACCCTTAGGAAAGGAAACAGATATGGCAGAGAAGACCCCGGTCGAGCAGCTTACGTACAAGCAGGCCTCGCAGGAGCTGGAGCTCATCATCCGCAGCCTGGAGTCGGGCGATATGGAGCTTGAGGAGTCGCTCGAGAGCTACACCCGCGGCGTCGAGCTCCTCAAAAGCCTGCGCACCCGCCTGTCCGATGCCGAGCAGAAGGTCTCGGTGCTCCTTAAGGACGTCGACGGCAACGACGTGCTCGCCGACGGCGAGGCCGCCAACACCGATGATAACCTTTCGTTCTAAGCATCTCGACCAAATATAATTACCTTGGTCTGTAAGAAAGGAACCAGCTATGTGCGATTGCATCTTCTGTAAAATTGCCAACCACGAGATCCCCTCGACCGTTGTCTATGAGGACGACCAGGTCATCGCCTTCGACGACCTCAACCCGCAGGCGCCGGTCCACACGCTCGTGATCCCTAAGAAGCACTACAGCGACATCGCCGACAGCGTGCCTGCCGAGACCATGGGCGCCATAGCTCACGCCATCCAGGAGGTCGCCAAGGCCAAGGGTCTGGAGGACGGTTTCCGCGTCATCTCCAACAAGGGCGTCAACGCCGGCCAGACCGTCATGCACTTCCACATGCACGTCCTCGGCGGCAAAAACCTGGGCGAGAACCTCATCTGAGGGCGCTTGGCCCGTCGACTTGGCTGCCTTTGGAGTAATCTATGCAGCTTTCTCAACTCGAATACCTTCAAGCGGTAGCGAACTATGGCGGCGTGCGCAAAGCAGCTCGCGCCGTTCATGTGAGTCCGCAGGCCGTTTCGTCGGCAATCAAAAAGCTGGAATCTGAGTATCAGATTGTTTTGCTCGACCGATCGGCGGGGGAGGCTGTTTTGTCTCCGGCGGGCAGAGAATTTGCGCGTCGTGCGCGCGTGATCCTGGCACAAGTCGACGATCTCAAAAAGTACGCTCAATCGAGGGGCGACGGCGTTTCGCCCGATGGCCACTTTCGTCTTTACGCCCCCTGCCTTCATGGGCGGGGGCGCCTTTTTGCCGAAAGCTGGTATGACTCGTTTGAACGCTCGCACCCTCAGATTCACCTTGATGTGTGGCATCAGCCAACGGCTACATGCTTTGAATCACTTGTGCTTGGCATTTCGGATGCGGCTATCTCATTCGAGGAACCACGGGATAGCGTCCTTTCTTCAAAATATTTGGGTGAAAAGGAGCTCAAGGTTCTTTCATGCCCAGCGGGTCATCAATCTGTGGGCGCCATGACCATTCGCGAGTTACTGGGCGGCAGGCTCGCTGTTCCCATTAATTTGTCGCCCTGTCTCAATGCAATCAATCAATGTCCCGAAGCCCAGCTCGTCAATTTTCGCTTCCGTGATGTTGAATACGGAAACAGGGCGCAGACTGAGTTTCTTCAAGCCGGGGGATTGATATTGAGTTTTTCTGGCTCTTCTCTCGCATCAGATGTATTGGAAGTGAGCGAGTGCTCCATTGAAGGTTCGCGTGACGTAGCCTTGCCCATCTACTTTTGCTATCGACAAAATGCCTGGACTGATCGACACCAGACGGTTTTTCTGCACCTATTGCGTCATCTTGCTTCGTGAGATTAATTGGCTTCGAGGCATCAAGTGATTATTGACGCCTTGTAACACATAGCTGACAGCTTTGCCCTCATGCTTTTCCAAGATTCCGATTTAGATTGCTGACTCTTGGAGGGTGGAGCATGAAAAACCGTACGGTTTTGCTTTATATGACGTTCGTTTTTCTGTCGAACTTCAGCACCATCTTGTATTTTCTAACTGTCTACCTTGAGTTCGTCGGACTTTCGATGGTATCGATTTCTAGCATGATGAGTGCATATCAAGTGAGCAAGTTCATCCTTGAAGTTCCCACTGGCTATATTGCTGATAGGTTTGGACGAAAGACAAGCGGTCTCGTTGGCGTCGTGGGAATGCTTGGATACTACGCCGCCCTGCTTCTCGTCCGTTCTCCCCTGCTTTTAATCGGTGCGTTCGCTCTCAAGGGTTTTGCCGTTGCGTATGTGAGCGGATCCATCGAAGCGATTTACATTGACAGCGTCTCTCAGGACCAGCTTGTAAGACTTAATGTCGTTGAGCGATTTGTTTTCTATGCCTCTTATGCCATCTCCGCTTGCGTGGGCGGTTTCATTTCGTCCGTCGGTGCATATCTCATTGGTCTTTCGGCAGATATCATCGCAATGGTGTTGACGTTGGTTGTCGTTGTCTGCATTCCTGAAATGCGAAGAGGGGGCACTGCGACGACACCTGAACATGGGATTAGCCCGAAGATGATCGGTGCCGCTATTGCGGGTAATGGCATTCTTCGTTCAGCGTTCATCATGGACTGTTCTCAGGCATTTGCTTTTGTCGCCCTGGAAGACTTTTTCTCGCTGCTGCTTGCGGGTCGCGGAATGAATGCCGTCGCTTCGGGTGTGACCATTGCGGTCCAGCTCCTTGCCTCGGCCTCCATGGGACTTATTGTGCCCTGTGCGATTGCTCATGTCGACAAGGGCCGCTTTGCGCGTATTTGCGGCATCGTGCGCCTTTTCCTGACAGCTTTGTTTTTGATTCCCCTTACTCCGGCTAATTTGCTGCCCGTGTTCTATGTGCTGCAGACGGTTGCGTACTCGTTATTTGCTCCAATTAAATACTCAATTTTTCAAAAGGCAGCCGATTCTTCGATGCGCTGTTCACTGATTTCGGTTCAAAGCCAGATGGTGGCGGTGGGTGCCGTTCTTTTCTATCTGCTCAACGCTGTGTTGAGTAGCGTTGCGGGCATTCGAGTCGTATTGCTTGTCGCGCTCGGGATTTCTTCCCTTGTGTATATCCCCGCGCTATTTCGTCTTACACGCCAAAGGTCATGAGTATTTGGGCGCCGATAACTTATATATCAACGCAATAAACCCGAGCGCGAGGGCGTTTGGGTTTATTATTGAAGCGTATGTAACCTGGCGGCGCCACACCGCCTGTTAGTAGGGAGACACATGAACGTTCTGGTCGTCAACGCAGGATCTTCGACCCTTAAGTATCAGGTCATCGATACCAAGTCCCACAAGGTGTCCGCAAAGGGCTCCTGCGAGCGCGTCTGCTTTACCGGCGGCACCTTCACCCACGCTGCCAACGGCTCCAAGAAGGTGACCGAGAACATCGAGTTCCCCGACCACAAGGTCGCCATCGAGGTCGTCCTGAAGGACCTTGAGGCCAACGGCGTCAAGATCGAGGGTATCGGCCACCGTATCGTTCAGGGCGGTTGGTACTTCGGTGATTCCTCCCTCGTCGACGAGGACGTCCTCGCCAAGATCCGCGAGGTCGCTCCGCTCGCCCCGCTGCACAATAACCCCGAGGCCAACGTTATCGAGTACTGCCTGGAGCAGTATCCCGACCTGCCCAACGTCACGGTCTATGACACCGCTTTCCACTTCAACATGCCCGAGGTCGCCAAGACTTACGCTCTGCCCAAGGATGTTTGCGACAAGCTGCACATCCGTAAGTACGGCGCCCACGGCACCAGCTACCGCTACATCTCCAAGAAGGTCGCCGAGATGACCAACGGCGGGGCCCGCAAGGTCGTCGTGTGCCATATCGGCTCCGGTGCCTCCCTGTGCGCCATCGAGGACGGCAAGTGCATGGACACCACCATGGGCTTGACGCCGCTCGACGGCGTCATGATGGGCACCCGCTGCGGCTCCATCGACCCGGCTACCGTGTGCTACCTGCAGCGCGAGGGCGGCTACACCTTCGACGAGGTCGACGAGATGATGAACAAGAAGTCCGGCCTTTTGGCTGTGACCGGCGGCAAGACCAACGATTGCCGCAACGTCGAGGAGCTCGCTGCCGCTGGCGACCCCGAGGCTCAGCTCGCCTTCGACATGTTTGTCTACAAGATTGCCGCCAAGGCTGCCGAGATGGCCACTTCTATGTGCGGTATGGACACCCTGGTCTTTACCGCCGGCATCGGCGAGCACGCTCCGGCCGTCCGCGCCGGCGTTGCCGACCGTCTGGCCTTTATGGGCGTCAAGATGGATCATGCCCGCAACGCCCTGCGTGGTGACGGCGCTTGGTGCCTGTCTGCCAAGGATTCCAAGGTCAAGATTTTCGTCATCCCCACGGACGAGGAGTTCATGATCGCTTCCGACGTCGAGCGCATCGTCAACGGCAAGTAATTGCAAGAGGGGAGGGGCTGGACGACCGAGCGCCGTTCGGCCCCTCTTTTGTGCTCGTTGGGCGATATGCCTGATAGCTATTTATCAAGTTGTGATAACTTCTTATTAACATGCGGCCGCCTTAAGGGGTTTGCGCCGACCGTATCGCACTGCAAAGGAGTCTCATGAACGTACTTGTTGTCAACGCCGGTAGCTCAAGCCTTAAATATCAGCTTTTGGATACCGGTACCCGCGAGGTTTTCGCCAAGGGCAACTGCGAACGTATCGGTTCGGACATGGGCATCTTTGGTCACGCCGAGAACGGCGGCGCCAAGCAAACCGAGGAGGCCCCCTTCCCGGATCACCGTTCGGCTATTGCGCGCGTGCTCGAAGAGCTCGAGAAGACCGACTTTACGATCGATGGCATCGGCCACCGTATCGTTCAGGGCGGCTGGCACTTCGATGATTCCGCGGTCGTCGACGATGAGGTCATGGCTAAGATCCTCGAGGTGGCACCGCTTGCCCCGCTACACAACTACGGCGAGGCAGCGGCAATCGAGTATTGTCGCGAGAAGTATCCGGAGCTGCCCAACGTGGCCGTCTTCGACACCTCGTTCCACATGACTATGCCCGAGGTCGCCTACACCTACGCCCTGCCCAAGGACGTGCGTGACAAGTATCACGTGCGCAAGTACGGCGCCCACGGCACAAGCCACCGCTATGAGTGGATGATGGCCAAGGAGATCCTGGGTTCGCGCTGCCACCGTCTGCTTTCGTGTCATCTGGGCAACGGCGCTTCGCTCGCCGCCATCGAGGACGGTGTATGCCGCGATACCACGATGGGCCTCACGCCGCTCGACGGCCTGATGATGGGCACCCGTTGTGGTTCCATTGACCCGGCTACCGTGTGCTACCTGCAGCGCGAGGGCGGCTACAGCTACCAGGAAGTCGATGACATGATGAACAAGCAGTCTGGTCTGCTTGCCATCTCGGGCATCTCCAACGACGCCCGTGACATCCGTACGCGCGCCTCCGAGGGCGACGAGCGCTGCCTGCTCGCCTTCGATATGTTCGCCTACAAGGCCATGCAGCAGGCCGGCTCCATGATCGCTTCCATGGCGGGCGTGGACACCATTACCTTTACCGCCGGCATTGGCGAGAACGACTGGTCGATCCGCAAGGCTTTCTGCGACTGCTTCGAGTGGCTGGGCGTGCGCATCGACAACAACAAGAACCGCGAGGCCGTGGGTAACGGCCCGCAGGTCATCAGCGCCGCCGGTTCCGCCGTCACGGTCATGGTCATCCCCACCGACGAGGAATACATGATCGCCCACGACGTCGAGCGTCTGACCGCGAATAACTAGTGCGTTCGCTTGCGATTGAACGAAAGGCCTCCTGAGCAGCAGCTCCGGAGGCCTTTTTGCTAGCAGGCGGAAATTCCAGTCCCAAAGTGATCATCGCCGGCAACGCCTGCGCTCCCAACAACGGCATCCAATCATTCAGATCCTCAGCTCCAGCTCGTAGCCAAGCCGCCGTTCACCCCAGATGCCCTGATTGCCACGTGGCGGCAGGGACCCTACAGGGTAAAGCTCTGAAAACATTCCGCATGAAACCCCCGCCGCAGTTCAGTGCGCAGCGGGGGTTTCATGCATGTCCGAGGACGTCTTCAGAGGTTTACCCTGTAGGGTCCCGAAGGGATACGTCCGCTACTCAGCCATCTGAGCCTGGACGGCGGTGATGGCTACGACACCCACGATATCGTCGGCAGAGCAGCCGCGCGAAAGGTCGTTAACCGGCTTGGCGATGCCCTGCAGGATGGGGCCGTAGGCGTCGGCGCCGGCGAAGCGCTGGACCAGCTTGTAGCCGATGTTGCCGGCCTCGAGGTCGGGGAACACGAGCACGTTGGCCTTGCCGGCGACAGAGGAGCCGGGAGCCTTGAGCTGGGCGACGGTGGGGACGATAGCGGCGTCGAGCTGCAGGTCGCCATCGATGGCGAGCTCGGGAGCCTTCTCCTTGCAGAACTTCACGGCCTCTTGGACCTTCTTGGCGACCTCGCCGCCGGCGGAGCCCATGGTGGAGTAGGAGAGCATGGCCACGTGCGGCTCAACATTGCCCATGAAGGTGGACCAGGAGTGAGCGGAGGCGATGGCGATCTCGGAGAGTTCGTCGGAGGACGGGTTGATGTTGAGGCCGCAGTCGGCGAAGATCAGCGTGCCGTCGGTGCCGAACTGCGGGGTGTCGGTGCACATCACGAAGAAGGCCGAGACCAGCTTTGTGCCCGGGGCGGTCTTGAGGATCTGCAGCGCGGGGCGCAGGGTGTCGGCGGTAGAGTGGCAGGCGCCGGAGACCAGGCCGTCAGCATCGCCCATCTTGACCATCATGGTGCCAAAGTAGGTGGCGTCCATCACCTGGGCTCGAGCCTGCTCGATGGTAACGCCCTTCTTGGCGCGGAGCTCGGCAAACTTCTGCGCGTACTCCTCGTGCTTCTCGGCGTTGCGCGGATCGATGACGGTGGCGCCGGGGACGTTGATCTCGTTGGGATCGCCCAGGATGACGATGTTGGCCAGGCCTTCCTCGATGATCTTATTGGCCGCGACGATGGTGCGCGGATCCTCGCCCTCGGGCAAGACGATGGTCTTAAGGTCGGCCTTGGCGGCAGACTTCATACGGTTTAGGAAATCGCTCATGTTACTCCTTGCAAGCGTTTCGCTAAGCTCCAGGCGCCCGGCTGTTCACGAATAAACCCGCTGCTAGCGGGTTTACCTTTCAATTATGTACGCCGCGGTGCTTGAGCTTTCCTTGTGTGGCAAGCTCATTATAGGACGCATTAGCGCTATAATCGCTCTGATAAATATGTCTCGAAGAATGTTCGAGAAAAGCCCAGCTAACGAGCCCGTGGCTTTTGACAAGGAGTATCGATGCAGATTACCTCAGGCCTGCCTGAAGGCTTTAACGCCGGCGCGTACGACATGATTGTCGTCGGTGCTGGATATGCCGGTGCCGTTTGCGCCCGCCGTCTTGCCGAGACCATCGGCTATCGTGTTGCCGTTTTGGAGCGCCGTAGCCACATTGCGGGCAATGCCTATGACTGCACTGACGAGGCCGGAATCCTGGTCCACGAGTACGGTCCGCATATCTATCACACCTTTAACGAGCGCGTGCACAATTTCCTGTCGCGCTTTACCAAGTGGACGGATTATCAGCACAAGGTGCTCGCCAACATCAACGGCACCCTTATGCCCGTGCCTTTCAACCATGCGAGTCTCAAGCTCGCCTTTGGTGACGAGCGCGGCGAGGAGCTGTATCAGAAGCTCGTGGAGACCTTTGGCAAGGATGTCAAGGTGCCCATCATGGAGCTGCGTAAGAAGAACGACCCGGATCTTGCCGAGGTCGCCGATTACGTCTACGAGAACGTCTTTTTGCATTACACCATGAAGCAGTGGGGCCAGACGCCCGATCAGATCGACCCCTCGATCACCGGCCGCGTTCCCATCTTTGTGGGCGATGATGACCGCTACTTCCCGCAGGCTCCCTTCCAGGGTATGCCGCAGGACGGCTACACGGCGTTGTTCGAGCATATGCTCGACCACGACCTGATCGACGTGTTCTGCGACGTGGACGCCCGCGATCTCTTTGAGATCGACGAGACCACCGTCAAGATCGGTGGCAAGGTCTACGGCGGCGAGATCGTTTATACCGGTCCGCTCGATGAGCTGTTCAACCTCGACCTGGGCGCTCTTCCGTACCGTACGCTCGACATGAAGTTCGAGACGCTCGATATGGACCAGTTCCAGCCCGTGGGCACCGTCAACTACACCACGAGCGAGGATTACACGCGCATCACCGAGTTCAAGAACATGACCGGTCAGGTTTTGCCCGGCAAGACCACCATCATGAAGGAGTACTCCAAGGCCTATACGCCCGGCTCGGGCGAGACGCCGTATTACGCCATTCTTGAGCCCGAGAACCGTGAGCTCTATGAGCGCTATCTTGAGCGCGTCCAGAACCTGACAAACTTCCACCCGGTGGGTCGTCTGGCCGAGTATCGTTACTACGATATGGATGCCGTGACCAATTCCGCCCTCGATCTTTCGGATGAGATTATCGCCTGCCATGCATAAAGTCATAACATTCGGTATTCCCTCGTATAACGCCGCTAAGGACATGGACCATTGCATCACCTCCATCTTGGAGGGGAGCAATTATGCCACCGATATCGAGATTATCGTGGTGGACGACGGCTCCAAGGATGAGACGGCCGCCAAGGCCGACGAGTGGGAGGCCCGTTATCCTGGAATCATCCGCGCGGTGCACCAGGAGAATGGCGGCCACGGTATTGCCGTCCTTTCGGGTCTGCGCGAGGCGCAGGGCACCTACTACAAGGTCGTCGACTCGGACGACTGGCTTGACGGCGCTGCCCTTTCGACCATGCTGTCGATTCTGCGCGGCTTTGAAGAGCGCGACCAGCGCGTTGACCTGTTTATCTCGAACTACGTGTACGAGAAGGTTTACGAGGGTACGCATACGGCCATTGGTTACAAGTTTGCCCTGCCTCGAAAAAAGATCTTTACCTGGGACCAGATCGGCCATTTCCGTTTGGACCAGAATCTGCTCATGCACAGCCTGTGCTATCGCACGGATGTGCTGCGCGAGTCCAACCTGCCCATGCCGCCGCACACGTTCTATGTGGACAACATCTACGCCTACGTGCCGCTGCCGCGTTGCAAGACCATGTACTACGCCGACATCGACCTCTATCGCTACTTTATCGGTCGCGAGGGTCAGAGTGTCAACGAGGCCACGATGGTCAAGCGTCTGGACCAGCAGTTCCGTGTTACGCGTATCATGATGGAGTCGTACCACCTGTACAGCGATGTCGAGTCGTCGCGTCTGCGTTCGTACATGATGGGCTACTTCACCATGATGATGGCGATCTGCTCGGTGCTCACCAAGCTTTCCGACGAGGATTGCGCCGACGAGCGCCTGAAGACGCTGTGGGCGGACCTGAAGGCCTACGATGAGCGCATGTATCGTCGTGCTCGCTACGGCGTGGTCGGCTTCTTCACCAACCTCCGCGGTCGTGCCGGAGACAAAACCACACTCGGCCTATACCGTCTTGCCTCAAAGATCTTCAAATTCAACTAGCTGCTGAGTAATCGCTGCTGATAGGTTGACTGGGCCCCTTGGCCTTTAGTTTGCTACTGCGAACAGTCCTGCACTCTGTTCCGCCGTTCTAACGAACGGCGGTTGACTTGACGCTGCGCGGCCCTCAGATGGGCAATCTGCCTTTCAATCGTCGTGCGCGGGCAATAAGCCCAGCGCACTCCTCTTTCAAGGCACCTTGCTCCATCTGAGGGCCGCTCGCTTTCGTGATTTCAACCTGTGATGTTTTGTTTCCGGCTCGTGCGGAACTTGTATCAAACTAAAGGCCAAGGGACCTCTGCTATAAGAATCGATTGTCAGGTTAGTTGAATTTGAAGATCTTCGACGCGCGGTACACAGGGGCCTGGGCTGAAAAGAATTAGATTGGAAGTC
>UQNB01000011.1 GCA_900542235.1 uncultured Collinsella sp. | reverse complement strand
CCAGAAGCGCCCCCGTTCGTAGCTCCGAAGGAGCAGAACGGGGGCGCTTCATTGGTCGAGGACGTTTTCAAAACCAAGCCCGGCCCCGGCCGGAGGGACCACAGGCGCTACAGGTTCTTGACACCCATCGCGCGCATGGCGTTCAGGATGGCGATGATCGCCACGCCTACGTCGCCAAAGACGGCAAGCCACATGTTGGCGATGCCGAGCGCCGCAAGCACCAGAATCAGTAGCTTAATGCCCAGCGCAAAGATGATGTTCTGCCAAACAATCGTCATGGTCTTGCGCGCCACGCGAATAGCGCGGGAAATGTTGGACGGCTTGTCGTCCATCAGCACCACGTCGGCGGCCTCGATCGCGGCGTCGGAACCCATGGCGCCCATGGCAATGCCAACGTCTGCGCGGGTGAGCACGGGTGCGTCGTTGATACCGTCGCCGACAAAGGCGAGCTTGCCCTTGCCACTTTCGCCCGCGAGCAGCGCTTCAACACGCTCGACCTTGTCGCCCGGCAGCAGCTGCGCGTGGAACTCGTCGAGCCCCAACTGTTCGGCAACGGACGCAGCCACTTCCTCGCGGTCGCCCGTGAGCATAACGGTGTGCTTGACGCCAGCGGCGTGCAGGTCGCGGATTGTCTGCTCGGCATCGGCCTTAACGGTGTCTGCAATCACGATGTGACCGGCGTACACGCCGTCAACGAGCACATGCAGAATCGTTCCGACGACCTCGCAATCGGGCGCTTTGGCTCCGGCCGCGGCGAGCATCTTTGCATTGCCAACGGCGACGTGCTTACCGTCGATGGCTGCCGTCACGCCGTGGCCCGCGTCGTTGGCGGAGTCACTAACGCGCTTGGGGTCGACCTCGCCCTGGTAGGCGTCGCGCACGGACTGCGCGATGGGGTGATCGGAGAACGATTCGGCAAGGGCTGCGACTTCAAGCAACGATTGTTCGGTATGGCCAGCCTCGGGGTGCACCGCGACGACTGAGAACGTGCCGTTGGTGAGGGTGCCCGTTTTGTCGAAGACGACGGTATCCACGTCGGCGAGCGTCTCGAGGTAGTTGGAGCCCTTGATGAGAACGCCCAGCTTGGACGCGCCGCCGATGCCGCCAAAGAAGCTCAACGGTACGCTGATCACGAGGGCGCACGGGCAGCTGACGACCAGGAAGGTCAGACCGCGCAGGATCCAGTCGGACCAGGCACCGGTGATCAGGCCGCCGCCAAGTGCGAGCACCGCGGCCGCGCCGGTGACGGCGGGCGTGTAGACGCGGGCAAAGCGCGTGATGAAGTTCTCGGTGCGCGCCTTCTTTTCGCTGGCATTCTCCACGAGTTCCAGAACGCGCGCGACGGTGGACTCGCCAAAGGGCTTGGTGGTGCGCACGTGGATGAGGCCCGTCATGTTGATGCAGCCGCTGATGATATCGTCGCCGGACTTGGCGGGGCGGGGGACCGATTCGCCCGTGAGGGCAGCGGTGTCGAGCTGCGTCTCGCCCTCGACGATGACGCCGTCGATAGGCACGCGCTCGCCGGGCTTGACGACGATGACAGTGCCGACGGCGATGTCATCGGGGAAGACTTGCTCGAGCGTGCCGTCGGGCTGCTCGACGTTAGCGTAGTCGGGCGCGATGTCCATCATGGCACTGATCGACTTGCGGCTCTTGCCCACGGCGTATGCCTGGAACAGCTCGCCGACCTGGTAGAACAGCATGACGGCGGCGCCTTCGGCCATGTGTGGGTCGGTGTCGGGGAAGAGCACCATGGCAAACGCGCCGATGGTCGCGACGGCCATGAGGAAGCTCTCATCGAAGGCCTTGCCGCGGCGGATGTTGTTGAACGCCTTTTGGAGCACGTCGTAGCCGGCAATCAAAAACGGCACGAGGAACAGCGCGAAGCTGGCGTAGATGTTGCCGGGCTCCCCAAATGCGATAGTGAGGGCGCCGAGCTCGTCGAGGGCATAAACAACGGCAAAAACGCCCAGTGCTACCAGGATGCGGTTGCGCTTGTGCTCAAGGGACTCTTTCTTCTTGCGCTTCTTCTTTTTCTTTTTGGGATCGGCGGCTGCCATGATTCAAACCTCCCATTTGAGTGTATGAACACTTGCTCATATAATTTCGCGAGCAAAGGCCGCGGCAAGCGCGGCCTTGCAGGTCAACGTATGCGCGGGTTAGAGAATGATTTCGCAGTCTGGCTCGGCGTCGGCGGTGAATTCAACGACGCGGTCCAGGACCTCGTCGTACTTGGCGTCGTCGGCCTCGAGCGTCAGCTTCTGGGTCATAAAGTTGACCGAAACGGACTTGACGCCCTCGAGCTTGGCAAGTTCGTCCTGAAGCTCGCGCGCGCAGTTGGCGCAATCGATCTCGTCGAGCTTAAACTGCTTTTTCATGGTGGGTTCCTTTCCCTGTGTTAGCGGTCCGGGTGCCGGCCGCGCTGATACCGTGGTTGATTGCTATTCGCAGATATGGCTCATGCCCTGGTTGAGCATGGTGTAGACGTGATCGTCGGCAAGCGAGTAGAGAATGTTGCGGCCGTCGCGGCGGAACTTGACCAGGTGCGACTGCTTAAGCGTGCGCAGCTGGTGCGACACCGCAGACTGCGAGGTCGCGGTCGCTTCGGCGATGTCAGCCACGCAGAGCTCGCGACCCATGAGGGCGTAGAGAATCTTGATGCGTGTGGTGTCGCTGAAGACCTTGAACAGGTCGGCCAGGTCGTACAACAGCTCCTCGTCGGGAAGGTCCTCGGGCGAGCAGGCGGTGGGGACGATCGGCTCGGTGGCCTCGATGCCAGTCTTTGTTTCATCAGCGTGGCTGCCCATTGCAACATCCTTTCATATGAACATGCGCTCATATAACTTATTTCCGATTATATGAGCGCATGTTCATATGTCAATGACGTTCAGGTAATTCGTCGCACAAAATGATGGGGAATAGTGGACGAGATTCCGGACTGAGCGGTTTTGATAGCCGATGCCGGGGTGGGTGCCCCCGCGCCGTGCAAAAATTGGAGTATTCTGCAACTATAGGGGGTCCGTTAATCTATTCCAGGCCAAATAAAGCCGCTCAAGAGTTATCCAAGGGCGGTAAACAGACAAGGTCTTCCTCAAATGTTGCCTAACGTTCCCGTTCGATAGCGTTTTTGTTTCTCGTTTGGATTAACTTGTGGGTGCTGGTGGGCCGATCCTGCTGAATACTCGCAATTTTGCACATCGCTAGGGTACCCACCTTGTTAGCCGGTCTCGCTTCCGGCCCCGAAGATTCTGCCCTCGGGCGCGAGGCTGCTTATTTGGGCAAATGATGGGCTGTCGGATTCGACAGTCTGCATGTCATCGATTGCCGGAACTTCATTTATTGTCGGGTCATCCAGCGTGATACCTTCGAGTGTTGCTTTTTCGAGGTCAATTCGTTGACGATCTTCGGAATCCTGGCGAAGCTGCTTCTGAATTCGCCTTTTCTCTTCTATAAACCTTCTGAGCACAAACTGTCTCAGGTCCTCTTGCATGATTTGAAAGTCTTTTGGCAGACGCGAGGGACGTATGCCCTCTTTCCGTTGGATCGCCTCCATGACCCTAACGAAAGCGCTGGCATGCATAAAGGAATAACGACTGACGGTGATGATTCCGTATCCCATGGACGCAAGCGCATTCTTACGCTCCTCATCGATGGCGCGGTCTTCTTCCGCGTCATGATAAAACCCGTTGTATTCAATGTCTGTGCGAGATTTCTTTAGATACGCATCCATAAAGAACTTTTTGCGTCTCGTGAGATTCTTTGCGGCAGCGGTGACCTGCACCTCGCAATCGGTCTCAATTCCCTTAATACCAAGCCCTCCTTCGCTTTTAGGCAGCGTTAGCATCATGACAAAGGCTGTTTCCATAGGAGACCGGCATCCGTCGCGCACACATTGGATCGCCTTTCGGGCAAGGGCCAGACCGTCGCATCTGGTAATGGAATTAAAGAACTGTTTTAACCTTTCGGTCGAGGTGAGCGCGAAACGCTCGTTATACGAGGTGGAAGAGCCGGTTCCAAGGGAGTAAGCGCCGCACAATTCAAAGTAGTACTCCACCAGTTCGCGAAAAGGGAGATAGGTGGCGGCCTGAAGCGCGCAAAGCTCAACGCCAACAATGAAGATGCCATCTTTGAGCTCTATAAAGCGTGAGTTCGAGAATCGTTTTGACGTAACGTGGCATTGACAGTTCATTGCGTAGCGCGCATTCCTGCGATCAAACACCATCACCTCGAGGGAATCATTTGCGTCGAGGGAAACATCATGTTTGGTGAGCCATTCTGCGGCTGCGTCAAGGAGCGTTCCGGTGGGACATGATCCGTAAATCGCGGCAGGGTTACAGGGCTCGGTGTCTTTCGCAGACGCTGAATACGCGGCCTGGTAGACCGCTTTTGCAGTGGTATGTGACAATACGATACTCATGGTATATATCGTGTCAGCTAATGCCGTGTTGATGGCGCTGAGTGGAAAAGCCGTTTTAGAGGTCTAACCAAATGCTGTCCAAAAGCTTGACGCAATTATGGGTTGGTATGTCCTAAATAAAAGTTTTCGCAGCTTAGCTATGGCATATAAATACTCAATTGCTGCACATTTGATATCGATGCATCACCATCCGACAACGAATTACGTGTCGGGAATTGGCCGAATCGTTCAAAATGAGGGTTCAGAATTTGTGATGGCAGATCTATCTGTGGAACGTAGGGCGGCCCCGCTGCGGTGTTTCCCGCTGCGAGGCCGCTCGTGAGCAAGCAGTGTTTGTCGCAGACGTTGCTATTTCGCGAATAGGTTCTTGAGGTTAAACTCGGCCTGCACCGTGCGGAGCATGAGGTCGGTGTCGTCGAGGCCCAGGTGCTGCTCGTTGGCGTCGGCGGCGAGGGTTCCACGGCGGCGCGCCCAGTTCTCGAGCGCGGCTGGGGCGGACTCGCGGGGGAGCGAGCGCACGTCGGCGTCCAGGCTGCGGCAGATCTGGCGTGAGTCGATGACAATGATCTTGCCGGCGCGGCGTGCCTCGGCGTAACCGTCCAGGTGAATCTTGAACCAGCTGTCCTCAAAGGCGGCGTTGTGCGCCATGTACGGGTACTTCTTCATAAGCTTGAGCAGCTGCTTTTGCAGCTCTTTGTTCTCGCGGAAGGGCGTTTTGCCGTCGATGTCGTCCCAGGTAATGTGGTGGATATTCGACAGCGGCACATCTTCGCCGCGGTAGATGTCGGGCAGGCCACAGTAGTGCGCCTCGGCGTCGTGCGGGATGGCGTCGCTGGTGAGTTCCATGATCTCCCAGCCGACGTTGATGATATAACCGCGTTCGGGTGCACGGCCGGTGGTCTCGATGTCGATACCGAGCACGGTGCCCTGGATGGGCTTGCGGGCGTAGGCCACGCCGAGCGCGTCGCGGTCGCCGCGGATTTCGCGCATAACGGACGCGGCGGTGCGCTTTTGCATCTTGCCGATGGCGGCGCAGGTGTCGGCATCGGACAGGCCGCGCGAGAGCGTCGCGGGCGTCACGTTGCGCAGACGCGCCTCGCCAATCTGGTCGCACAGGTCGCGGTTGCGGTCGGCCAGGTCGCGCACGGTGGCAAAGTCGAAGCCGGGGTCGCCCTCGGCGGTAAAGTACTCGGTCTCGAGCACCTTGAGGGCCTCCTCGCCCTTCTGGCGCTCGGACTCCATGGCGCCGTGGTCGCCGTAGATAAACATGGGGATAAACGGTTGGCGCTCGTATTCGAGTGCTTGCGATACGTTCATATGCTACTCCTTGGACGGGCCGCGTTGTGCGGCTCGAGGTTACTGAGTTATGGCGAGATGATAGTTTACCATAGGCAACTATTGGCACCGCGCCCGGGACAACTACAATACCCTAGTTGACCGCTAGGACTTTTACAATGCTGCCGAAAGACACGAAAGGTTCCATCCGTCATGGATTTACTGATTGATATTCTGCTCGACGCCGGTAAGGACACGCTCTCGCTGGTGCCGTTTTTGTTGGTGACGTATCTGGCCCTCGAGACGCTGGAGCATGTGGCGGGCGACCGCGTCAACGGCGCCATCAAACGCGCGGGCGCCGCCGGCCCCGTGGTTGGCTCGTTGTTGGGCATGGTGCCGCAGTGCGGATTTTCGGCCATGGCAGCAACGCTGTACGCCGGCCGTGTGGCGACGCTGGGCACGTTGGTGGCGGTGTTCCTCTCGACCTCCGATGAGATGCTGCCACTGTTGCTTGCCGAGCAGGTTCCCGTGCAGACTATGGCGATGCTTTTGGCTTCGAAAGCGCTGATCGCGCTGGTCACGGGCTTTATCGTGGACGCCGCCATTCGCGGCCTGCGTCGTAACGCTCGCGCGCATGCGGCGATTCGCCGCACCGTGCTGGGAACCGCGGCCAACCCGGCCCACGTGAATTGCGCGCACGACGACCACACTGGCGGTGACATCATCGACGAGGTGGCCGAGGCGGGCGTGAGCGCCGACCACATCCACGAGCTGTGCGAGCGCGACCATTGCGGTTGTGATGAAGACGAGGACGAGCACGAACACGGACATGGCCACGATCACGGTCATGAGGGCGACTATGAACACCATGATGGTCACGGTCACTCCCATTCCCACGAAGGGACGCCTGTCCTGTCGATTATCCGCAGCGCCATCTCCCACACCGTGCAGGTATCGGTATTCATTTTCCTGGTGACGCTGATTCTGGTTGCCGTGCTCGAGACGTTCGGCGAGTCCGCAATCGAGCAGTTCCTGCGCGGCAACGAGACGCTTGCGGTCCTGGGCTCGGCACTCGTCGGCCTGATTCCCAATTGCTCGGCGAGCGTGGTCATTACACAGCTGTATCTGGAAGGCGCGCTGCAACTGGCGCCGATGCTCGCCGGCACGCTCATTTCCGCCGGCGTGGGTTATCTGGTGCTGTTCCGCACCAACCGCAGCGCCCGCGAAAATGCCGTGTTCCTGATCATGATGTACGTCATCGGCGCTGGCTGGGGCCTCATCCTCTCCGCCGTTGGCCTCTAAGTAGGCCTAAAAAATGGGCTTCAAATAGCCATGCTCAGCGCCTGCGCAATGCGGCGACGCATGGCATTTTGAAGCCCGTTTTTTGTTGAGCCATGGATTCCGAGCGCTCACACCGCTCAAAACAAAAAGGTAGATTTTTAGGCATGTCCCAAAAATCTACCTTGGTTAGCGCAGTAGCTCGGTGAGGTTGCGTTTAAAGCGGATGCGGTCTTCGCTGGTAAATGCCGCCGGTCCGCGAGTGCGTCCGCCGGCGCGGCGCACCTTCTTTTCCTCGTGGCGAATAAACAGCTGCATGTCGATGGTCGCTTTGTCGTAGACGCGCCCGCGCACACCGATGGCGGCGGCATCGCGCCCGAGCACCATGCTCGCCAAGCCAATGTCCTGCGTCACGACCACGTCGCCCGCCTGCAGGCGTTCGACAATGGCAAAGTCGGCGCTGTCGGCGCCCACGCTCACGTCGAGCGTCGTGACCCAAAAGCCGCGTCGCGCGTGCTCGGCATCGCGCGGGTCGTCGCGGCGAATGTGCCGTTCCAGGTTTTGCGTGCTGTTGCCGGCGATAACAACGGCGACGCCCGCCCGCCGCGCGCAGTCAATCGACTCGCGCGTGACCGGGCAGGCGTCGGCATCAATAAAGAGCGTTCGCGGCATCTAGTGCACCAGTTTGCCAAATTGAATAGCACGAACAATCAGCGTTACGCCAAACACCAGCAGCGCGGCGCCGCTAAAGATGACGAGCATCTTGGCCGACCACAGCGGATAGATAAACACGAACATGCCGGCGATGATGGAGAGTGCGCCGCTCAGGATGGCGAGGGCACGGTTGGACGAAAGCTCGGACTCCAGAATGGACATGACACCTTCGACAATCCAGCCAAAGCCGGCCACGATAATCACCATCGTGGTGAGCGTCGCGGTCGAGAAGGCCTGGTTGCGCAGGATTATGACGCCGCCCAAGATAATGAGTAGGTTGGAGATGATGCTCGTCACGCGCCAGCCGGTGGGCAGCAGCGGCTCAAAAATGGCAGTGAATAGTCTGATGGCAGCAGTGATTACAAAGTAAAAACCCAGGACAGTCGTCAAAAAGACGAGGGACTTGGCAGGTGCAAAAAGCAGCGCGATACCAGCAATGAGTGCTAAGACGCCCGTGATGGCGTAGATCCAGCGTACGGCCTTGACGGCTTTGCCCGCCATGCTTTTCTCGTCAAATCCAAACTGGCTCGATTTTTGGTCATCGTTCTTAAAGATGCCCATAATGTCTCCTTTCCGTGCGGCGTAAGCCTTGATCGTTGCAACCAGTATCCCCTAAGGGCGCTGACGTATGGGTCGGGGAGGGCGAAACGTAACCCAAAGGCCCCGAATTGTTTCCGTTGTTCCCCACGTTGCGATTTTCTATTCAACAGGTGTAGAACATTGCAGCCCTGTTCGTTATTGCCTACGTTTTAGGTTAGATTTTCCTAAGGACAATTGGCTTGTATTGGGGGTCCCTATGAACGAAGCAGTTCCCGAGGCACCGTCGAGTGTCGAATCGATGGCAAAGCAAGGTTGCGAAAAGCTCGGTCTGGAAGCGTTTGATGCGCTGGTCCGTCGTGCCCGCACGTGCCGCCGTTTTGACGAGTCCATGCGCGTGCCGCGCGAGTTTTTGCTCGAGCTGGCGGAACTGGCGCGCCTGGCTCCCTGCGGCGCCAATGCTCAGCGTCTGCGTTTTCACGTGGTGAGCGGTGCCGAGGATTGCGCGCGTGTATTTGACGAGCTCGCATGGGCAGGCGCACTTAAGGATTGGCCGGGTCCTGCCGAGGGCGAGCGCCCGACCGGCTATATCGCGATTCTGGCCGAGCGCGCCGTTCCGGGCAAGCCCGCCGCTCCCATTACCGAGGTCGACACGGGCATTGCTGCGCAGACGATGATGCTCGCCGCCCGCAGCGCCACGCCCGAGGTGGCAGCCTGCATGTTCAAGGCTTTTACGCCCCACGCGATCGATGCCATGGGGCTCGATAACGACAAGTATGAGCTCAAGCTGATCATGGCGTTTGGCGTTCCGGCCGAGACACAGGTGATCGATGCGATCGATTCCAACCCCGACGGCTCCATCAATTATTGGCGCGACGAGGCGCAGGTGCACCACGTACCCAAGCGTCCGCTTGCCGACGTGCTGCTGTAGTTGTGCGTCGTTGCGGTGCAATCCGGCGGCAAAATCACCACAAAGGCTCCTGTCCCCTTTGTGGTGGTACGAGGGGAGGGCGTGTGGCAGATCTGTATTTGGTGCGGCATGGGCAGACTGAGCTCAATGTGCAGAGCATTTTGCAGGGCTGGCACGATTCGCCGCTTACGGCGCGTGGGCGCGAGCAGGCGCTGACGGCGCGTACGGCGTTTGCGGCGCGTGGCGTGGCCTTTGATCATGTGTATTCCTCGCCGTTGGGCCGGGCGCGGCATACGGCCGAGCTTATCGTTGGCGAGGGCCGTTCCATTGAGCTGGTCGATGACCTGCGTGAGTGGCATTTTGGCTCGCTGGAGGGCACATCAAATCGCGAGATGCCGCCGCAGCCCTGGGGCGATTATCCGGTGGCCTTTGGCGGCGAGTCGGAAGTGCAGCTTCAGTCGCGCATGGTCGCGGCGCTGTTCCGCATCATGGCCAGGCCGCAGCACGACTGCGTGCTGGCGGTTTCCCATGGCTCAGCCTGCCAGGAGTTTCTTGAGTATGTGACTGGCGGGGGAGAGCTGCCCGACAACGGTGCCGTGCTTCATTTTGGCTATTGCGACGGGGCGTTTTCGCTCTTGGGTTGGTAACGAACGAAAGGACCCCTATGAATAAAGATCTGTATCTGGTCCGTCATGGACAGACGATATTCAACCTTAAGCGTATCATTCAGGGGTGGAGTGATTCGCCGCTTACGCAGTTGGGTTGCGACCAGGCGGCGCGCGCCGGCATGTTTTTACGTGCGCGCGGCATTGAGCCCGATCATGCCTACACCTCCACGCTTCATCGCACCGAGCAGACTATCGCCAACTTGTGGCCGGGCTTGGCGTACGAGCGCCTGGACGGCCTGCGTGAGTGGTTCTTTGGCGACTTTGAGGCCGAGCGCGTGATGCTCATGCCCGAGCGCCCGTGGCGCGACTTCTATCGGCAGTTTGGCGGTGAGGGCCAGATCCAGGTGCGCACGCGCATGGTGGCGACGCTGACCGATCTTATGCAGCGTCCGGACCATACGTGCGTGCTCGCGGTAAGTCATGGCTCAGCTATCAAGGAGTTTTTGGACCACGTGCGGGGCGCGGCGGCCGACGAGCGCGAACGCGTGCCGGGCAACTGCTCAGTGCTGCATTTTGCGTTTGACGATGCGGCCGATACGTTTGAACTGGTCGAAGTCTTTACGCAGGAAGACTACGCGCGCGAGCTGGGGCTAGAGCCGCTCGTGGCGGCGGCAGGTCCGCAGCGTGGATAACGCTGACGTTGCGGCCCGGTTTACCGGCGTAATTGTTTGATGCGAAAAGGGCGGAGGTGCATGCGTTTGCTGCATCTCCGCCCCTTGTTTGTTTGGATGCTGGGTTTTCCAGCTTAGCGTTTGAGTTCGCTAGAACCGTGAGACCTGGTGAGTGAGCAGACCCGTCGGAACCTGCGGCGCGCTGCCGCTGACCTGCGCGGCGGGGAACAGCACGGCTACAGCAAAGTTGAACGGCTCTTTGCCAGAGTAGGCGCCGGCAGCGCGGGCCTCGTCGGCCAGAATCTGCGATGCCCCAGCCAGTGCGGCGACATAGGCGGAGTCACCGGCGAACACCGGGTCGGGCGCCTGATCGAGCATGGCACGGATGGCGGCAACGGCGTCCTCGCGCTTGACCTCCCACACGCGATGTGTGACGCCCGCGGGATCGGTGACGGCGTAGAGCGATGCGCCCTCTTTGGCAGCGCTCAAAATGATATCCATGACGGGCGACGCCTCGTAGGCGAGCGACACGGGGCGCGGCTGCACCTTGAGCTCGGCGATCGCGCGCGCGGTGGTGAGTGCGTCGATGCTCTCGGCGGCAGCCTCGTCGCCGCCCGTCAGCACGTTAACCGGGCAAATCGCCACGACACCCGTCACGCGTCCCGGCTCTCCGGAGCATTCGTACACGTAATACGCCGCGCCCGGATCTTTGAGCATAAGCCCATCGGTAATCGCGCCGCGCAGGGCTCCGCTGTCACTCAGGATGCTGTCCATCGCAGGCAGCGCCTCGAGCACGCGGTCCTGAGCCGGGCGGATGCAGGGAAACGGAAGAGCTTTCATGGACGGTCCTAACGCGCGAGTCGGTTTGTTCGCGGCTTATTATGCCCCAACTTGGCTATCTGCGCCCCAGAGCGTATTGTTGGCGAGCGCGATCAGCACTTGCTGGCAGCGAACGATATCGGCGTGGGGCACATATTCGTTGGGCTTGTGGGCGAGCGCGAGCGAGCCTGGGCCATAGCTCATGCAGTTGCGGTTACCCGTCTTGCCGGCAATGACGGCGGGGTCGGGGTGGGCGGGAAAGAACGACCGCGCTGCCTGCTGCCGGCAAATGCGGGGGGGTGGGTGTGAGCCGGTAAAGAAGCCGACGGTCGTGTCCGCGTCCGTTACGTCATCGGCGGCACGCTTGAGCGCTGCTAGAAGGGGAGAGTTCGGGTTGCGCTCGATGGCGGGGCGGTCGCCCGTCACGGTGTAGCTGCCATGGCAACCGGGAACGGTGGCTTCGGCGACGGCGATGGCATGCTCGACCATATTGATTGCGGCGGCCGTATCGGTCGGCGGGGTCAGGCGCATGTCGACCCAAACTTTGGCGCGGTCGGGTACGACGTAGGGGCGATATCCGCCCTCGATTTGGCCAAACGTGATGGTCGAAGGCCCCAGCTCATCGTGCGCGGGCAGCGCCGCAAACGCGCGACGAAGCGAACACACGACCTCGGCCATGGCGGCGACGGCATCCGCGCCCTTCCAAGGCTGGCTCGCATGCGCCGTCACGCCAGCCATTTCAATCTCGAACCACGTGCGACCCTTGTGCGCCACCTGGATCTGTCCGTCGGTGGGTTCGGTGTCCAGCACCCATTCGCGCGAGCCGACCCAGCCAGCATCGATCGCGGCCTCTGAGCCGCGCATGAAGTCTTCCTCGTCGACCGAGCAGATGAGCGAAAAGCCGCGGCGTGGCAGCGCGCCATCCGCCGCCACGCGCTCGAGCGTATGGACCAGTGCGGCAATGGCGCAGGCCAGGCCACCCTTCATATCGCAGGCACCGCGGCCATAGAGTTTATCGTCGCGCACAACCGCCCCAAGCGGTGCGATGTCTGCGTCCCAGCCATCGCCCAAGGTGACGGTATCCATGTGGCAGATATAGATCAGCCGCGGCTCGTCGCTTTGGCCCGGCACGGTGACTTTAAGGTTGCGGCGCCCGGGCAGCACTTCGAGCTCCTCAATCTGCACGGCATCGAGCGCAGAACTATCAAGTTGTGCCAGCTGCTGCTCAATGAGCCTCTTAATGAAGCGCTCGATCTCGTCCTCATACGCGCCCGGGTCTGAGCTTTCGATCCGCACAAGCTCCTGCGCAAGCCGCCAGGCAAAGTCCTCATCAACCATATGCAACCTCACAATCAGTTTGCTTTCCAAACCGATTGTAAGCCTCCTGAGAGATCCGCGACGTGGGCGTGGCAGTATTTACCGTTCGCAGGCCGAGCCAGCGCGTTTGCCGTCCGAGCGGGTTCACAAGCGACGCAGCGGGTACGTACCCTTCATGGACGACATGCTGTGCGACATATCTGCCTTTCGGTATCACCGGATACCTCCACAGGTCTTGGCAATAATGCCGGACCTGCCCGATTCTGCGGACGATCCGCGCAGGGAGCACCTATGTGAGCATCCGCTCGTCACGCATTTCCTGGGCACCCCGTTACACGTGTTGGCGCAGGGCAGCTGCGGACGTAAGGGCGATCGCATTGTCAGGCATGTTTGGAACGGGGAGAGGCCGTTTGATTCCATGCGACAGACAGAGTTTGGCCTCGATGTCGCGTCCCCGCTCTTTACCCTGCTGACCCTGGCTTCCTCGGTCTCAAACGAGCGTTTAATCATGTGCATGTATGAGATGTGCGGCACCTTTGCCGTGTGCAAGATTGCGCCTCAGGTAAAGTCGGCACTTGAGCAGGCATACGGGGGCCGGTGGGGTGACGCGCGGTCGGGCTGGGAAAACGTAAAGGATACCTCGGGGAATCCAACAGACTTGTGGAAACGACCTCCCTTGATTGAGCTCTCTGAACTTACCGAGCACGTCGATAAGATCCCGGGGCTCCGCGGCGCTAAATCGTTCACGCGTGCCGCGAAATGCATTACGGGGGTGGCGGCATCGCCGCTCGAGGTCCAGGCTTCGATGCTGTTTGGCCTTACGAGGTTGCGCGGCGGCGAAGGGCTGCGCCTTACCAATAACGTCGAGATTCGCTTGACGCGCAGTGCCCGCCTGATTTCGGGGCTTGATAGGCGCTATGCCGATATCCTGCTGGCAAATAAGGACGGCAGCAGAGAGTGTCTGGTTGAATGCCAAGGTAAAGCCATTCACGGATCCATAGAATCCAAGATTTCGGACTCCGATCGAACGACGGCGCTGCAAGCGATGGGATATCCCGTCATTCTGATGACCTATGGTCAGCTGGCCGACTCCGATGCCTTCCGCGTGGTGATGGAGCTCATCATGGCCTATCTCGATGTGCCGCTGAAAGACAAGACGCCGCGACAGCAGGAGCTCGAACGGCGGCTTCGTGAGGAGATTTTTATCGATTGGGCAGGAATGTAGCCGCGCGGGTGGAAAACGGTCGCGCGGACTAGAGTTTTGGTCACAAAAAGACTTATATTTCGCCTTGGAGGGGCCTTAAAAATGCTATCTAGAATAAGTTGTTTCGGAAAATGGACAGTCAACTTACATTCGGCACATAGAGATCGATTTTTACCTACTAAAGTCCCTGATAAAGCTGTTTATCAAAGCGGGTGTGCTTAGCGACTTGAGCCTCACTATCGATTATCTGAAAAAACTTGTTCTGGGTATCATTTTAAAGTCGTCTGGAGCAACAAAATCGGCCCCCGTTTCGTGAAAACGGGGGCCGAATGGGCTTCATGGCCTGCCTGGCAGGCTTGGCACCGGCGCTATTTGATCACACGCACGCGATACATCGACGGAATCTGCTTGAGCGCCTCGATCGTGCTGCCGTCCAGGTGCTCATCGGTGTCGAACATGGTGTAGGCGTTCTCGCCAGCGGACTCGTTGGTCATGCGCTGCACGTTGGCGTTGTCCTTGGCGAGAATGGCCGTGATCTGGCCGATCATGTTGGGCACGTTGGCATGCAGGCAGGCAATGCGGCTTGCGGCGCGCGCCTTGCCCATGCTGCAGGCGGGGTAGTTGACGCTGTGCGCGATGTTGCCGTTTTCCAGGTAATCCTTGAGCTCGCTGATGGCCATGTCGGCGCAGTTGGCCTCGGCCTCGCCGGTGCCGGCGCCCGAATGCGTGGTGATAAACGTGTTGGGCATCTTGACGGTCTTGGGCGTGGCAAAGTCGCAGCTAAACCAGCTGAGCTTGCCCGCGCGCAGGGCGGCGTCGACGGCGTCCTCGTCAATGATGGTCTCGCGCGCGTAGTTGATGAGCACGGCGTCCGGGGCCAGCAGGTCGATCTGCTCGGTGCTGATCATGCCGATGGTATCGGCCTTGCTGGGCACGTGCACGGTGAGGTAGTCGCAGCCGCGGCAGAGGTCCTCGAGCGTGCCCACGCGCTGCACCTCACGACTCAGCACCCATGCGTGCTCGACGGAAATGAACGGGTCGTAGCCGTAGACGTCCATGCCCAGATCGACACAGGCGTTGGCGACCTTGGAGCCCACGTTGCCCAGACCGATGACACCGATGCGCTTGCCCTTGAGCTCGCGGCCCACAAAGGCCTTCTTGGCCTTTTCGGCATCGACCTGAATCTCGGGGTCGTCGGCGTTGTTGCGCACCCAGTTCATCGACTGCACGACGCCGCGGCTCGAAAGCACCAGCATGCCCAGGACGAGCTCCTTGACGGCGTTGCTGTTGGCGCCGGGGGAGTTAAAGACGACGACGCCCTTCTTGGCGTACTCCTCGACGGGGATGTTGTTGACGCCGGCGCCGCAGCGGGCGATGGCGCGGATGCCCTCGGGCAGCTCGTAGCCGTGCAGGTCGGTGGAGCGCATCAGAATAGCGTCGGCCTCCTCGGCGGTGCCCACAAACTCGTAGCCCTCGCCAAATTCGACTTTGCCGTCCTTGGTAATGTCGTCGATGGTTTTAATCTTGCGCATGAAAAACTCCTTAGCGGATTTGTTTATAACAAGTGGTTTGAAGTGGCTGGTCGGCCCGCTCGTTGCGGGCTAGTTAGATCGCGGACTCAAACTATGCTGCGCTTCGAAGTCCTTCATATACGAGGCCAGTGCCTGCACGTCTTCCATGGTGACGGCGTTGTACACGCTGGCGCGCATGCCGCCGACGAGGCGATGGCCCTTGACGTTTTGGATCTGGTGCTCTGCCGCGCCCGCAACAAAGGCCGCGTCGAGTTCGGCGTCGTCGGTGCGGAAGGTGACGTTGGCGATGGAGCGGCTGTCGGCCTGCGTGGTGCCATGGAACAGCTCGCTGTGCTCGAGCAGGTCGTAGAGCAGGTTGGCCTTGGCCCAGTTGCGCTCGGCCATGGCGGCAAGTCCGCCGGTCTGCTCAGCCCAACGGAACACTTTGCCACACACGTAGATGCCAAAAGTGTTGGGGGTGTTGAGCATAGAGCCCTTGGCGGCCTGGGTTTTAAGGTCCATGTACTGCGGCGTCTGCGCAAAGGCGGGGCCTTTGGCGATGAGGTCGTCGCGCACGATGACCACGGTCACGCCCGCGGCGCCGGCGTTTTTCTGTGCGCCGGCGTAAATGAGCCCGTAGCGGTCAACGTCGAGCGGCTGCGACAAAAAGCAACTCGAGACATCGGCGACCAGCGGCACGTCGCCGCAATCGGGCAGCTCGTGGTACATGGTGCCAAAGATGGTGTTGTTCTGGCAGATGTAGACGTAGTCGAGCCCGTCGCCCGCGGCCTCGGCGGCAATGCGCGCGTTGATGCCGGCCATGGTGGGAATGCGGTCGAAATTGGTGTCCTCGGAGCTCGCGAGCAGCACGGCCTCGCCGTATTTGGCGGCCTCCTTGAACGCCTTATTGGCAAAGTTGCCGGTCACGACGTAGCCGGCGCGGCCGCGGCGCATGAGGTTCATGGGGATGCCCGCAAACTGCAGCGTGGCACCGCCCTGCAAAAACAGGACACGGTAGTTGTCGGGGATGCTCAGCAGGCGGCGCAGGGCTGCCTCGGCGTCGTCGATGATCTGCTGGTACATGCTAGATCGATGGCTCATCTCGAGCACGGACATGCCGCAACCGCGGTAGTCCATCATCTCGTCGGCGATCTCGGCGAGCACGCTTGTGGGCAGTGCGGCCGGGCCAGCTGAGAAGTTGTGCACACGTGCCATCTTCTAGGTCCCCTCGTAGTCGTTTGAACGTTCGGGATACTTTAGCACAGTGGAGCGCCAGGCGCGACCGTATCACGGTAAAACTCGAGTGCGCCGCTATGATTTACAGGATGGTTACATGGGGGAGGGTTGTCTTGAGGCTCGCATCTGATCCGCCTCGATCTTCGCTTGTTTCCAGGGTCAAATGCGACCGTTTACCAGATCGTCGTAGCCACGCGTGATGGCACGTTGAATGCGATACTCGCGTTCTTGGATGGCGGTTAGTGCGCCCGTCTGATCGGAAATAGGCTTTACGTCTGGCATATGAAGCTCCTTACATGGAATCATATGTATAACTCAATGTTGAGTGTAGTGGAGGGTGGGGGTCCGATGCGAGGTGGCTTTGGGCGTGTGCGTGTCTGCATTCGCAAGCGCGTTTATCTGGCAAGTGTGATTTGGGGCGATCTCGTCAAAGCTGCTGAGCTGCGAAAATAACCGTTAACCGGATTTAATTTTGTTGCTCAACATTTGACACGCTGGTCGTGGTAACTTTTTTACCAACAGGTATGATTATTGTCATGTGCGCCGCGCCTGCCTGCCGGGCTGCGGCGCACTTGTGACAGCCTTTGACACCCTTGGAGCGTGCACTGTGGATGTAACCACAAAAAGCGTTCGGGGGGGGGGGGCTCACCCGCGAGCAATTCCTCCCGCATGAGATGCGCATCGTCGCTGTTCTGCGCACGCAGGGCGCAAGCGACGAGCAGGTCATTGTACGCGTAAAGAGCGATAACCTCTTTCAATATCCTACGGAGCGCATGGTTGCCAACCGCGCAACCGTGTGCCTTCGCCGCCTCGACGCCATGATGCCCACGGACGCCGCGTGCGCCGCGCGCGGCATCGACCCCAATACTGCCGCCGAGGCTGCGTTATCCCTAACCAGCCTTATGGCATCTGGCACTCCCACGCAGGCGGACCAGGCCATCTTCTACAGCATGATCTGCCGCTACGACATCGTGCGCGAGCTCGTGCTCGTCGAGGTGGGGGAGCGCCTGCAAAACTTTGATTATGCCTTTACGTCGGTTGACCTCAACGCCTTTATGACGCGCTTTACCACGGAGTATCCGGACGCCGCCCGCTGGACCGAGTCCACGGTCACGCGCATCAAAGGCTCGCTGCGCCAGACGCTCCGCCATGCCGGTCTTCTCGGCGAGGGTCAGGGCCCGGAGTCCGAGCGCCTGTCACCACTCTTCCTCGATTCCGATGTCGAGCGAGCCTTGATTCAGCTGGGTGAGCAGTCGCTTATCGCGGCCCTTACCGGCAGGGCGGTGATGTAGCGTGGCTCCCGTCAACAGCGCCATCGACCCTGCTATCACCCCGGCGACGGACATCACCACCAATATCGGCATCCATTCCCGCCAGAGCGTCGTGGCGGCGCATGCCCGCTCCGAGCGCGCCCGCCAAGAATTTGAGCGCCGCGCGCAGCTCCTGCGTGAGTGCCTGTGCAGCGAGGACTTTTTGGCCAACAAGGGCATAGGTAACGAGATCGGCTTCCATACCTTCTGCTACGACCCTGCGCTGGAGTTTGAGGCGCGCGCGTTGTTTGACACCCTTTCACGCGATGCCGAGGCCGGCAAGCTCCCGTGCACGCTCAAGGTCGTAAACCTCTACGACGCCGTGCTGGCGATCCTCGAAAAGCGCCGTGTCCTCAAGGCCATTCCGCGCCAAGAGGAGCGCCGCGGCACCCAGCGTGTGCTTGAGGACGTGGCCAAGTTTTGTTCGCCCGAGAAGATCGCCGCGTTCATCCTCGAGCAAACCGAACCTCATGCACCTGGCGACGTCATTCTTCTGACCGGTGCCGGCGAGGTCTATCCCTTTTTTCGTATTCACACCCTTCTCGACTGCATGCAAGTCGATTTTTCCGACCTGCCGGTGATCGCCGCCTATCCAGGCAGCTTCAACGGCTCTTCTTTCCAGCTCTTTAACCGTCTGCCGGCCGATAACTACTACCGCGCCATCGATATCTCGTAAGCACGGCTCCCCGCAGACAAGGCTCTGCCGCCGGTAACAACCCTTTGCCATAACGTTCCCAAACCCAAAGGAGCACCCATGGACAACACGATCATTCGCGATCTCTTTGCAAAAGACATCAACCGCTCCATCAACGGCGTGGTCAAGGTCCAGGATTCAAAAGACGAGTCCATCCGTCAGGAGCTTGACGAGTACGTGGTGACGCGCGAGCTGCAGGGGCACTTTGCCACGTTCTTCAAGGCCTACGGCGATGCCATCGATGCGCGCACCGACAAGATCGGCGTGTGGATCAGCGGCTTCTTTGGTTCCGGTAAATCGCACTTCCTCAAGATGCTGAGCTACCTGCTCGAGAATCGCCAGATCGGCGGTAAGAGTGCCATCCGCTACTTTGACGGCAAGATCGTCGACCCCATGGTCGCGGCCGCCATGGAGCGCGCCTGCTCGGTGCCCACGCAGGCCATCCTCTTTAACATCGATAGCAAGGCGGGCCAGTGGAAGCAGGGCGATACGGCTCCCACGGCGCTGCTTCGCGGCTTTGAGCGCATGTTCTACGAGGCGCGCGGCTTCTACGGCGAGGACCTCAAGCTTGCAAAGCTCGAGGACTACATCGATTCCCTGGGCAAGACCCAGGAGTTCCGCGAGGCCTTTGAGCGCGTCAACGGCGAGTCCTGGCTCCAGAGCCGCGACACCTACAGTTACTTTGAGGACGACGTCGTCGAGGTGCTGCAGAGCGTGCTCGGCATGAGCGAAAAGGCCGCATGGAACTGGCTCGAGGGTTCTGAGGACGAGGTTTTGGCCCCCGATGTCTTTGCCAAAAAGGTCAAGGATTACGTGGACGCTCAGGCAGCGGCCCACGGTGGCAACTTCCGTTTGCTCTTTATGGTCGATGAGGTGGGTCAGTTTATTACAAACGACCAGGACCCAAGCCTTATGCTGAGCCTTCAGACCATCGTCGAGGAGCTGGGTGCCGCCTGCGGTGGCCGCGTGTGGGTGATGGTCACGAGCCAGGAGGCCATCGACAACCTGAGTCTGCCCGTGGGCAACGACTTTTCAAAGATCCAAGGCCGCTTCAATACCCGCCTTTCGCTTTCCAGCTCCAGCGTGGACGAGGTTATCCAGCGCCGTGTGCTCGAGAAGATCGCGCCGGCGGCCGATATGCTTGCCCAGGTCTATGAGCAGGACTCCGCTGTTCTCAAAAACAACTTCACCTTTGAAGGGTCGCGTGCCGATCTTGCCGGCTACGCCAACTCCAAGGATTTTGTGGCCAGCTACCCGTTTGTGGGCTATCAGTTTAAGCTCCTACCCGACGTGATGACCGAGGTGCGCAAACACGGTGTCAAGGCCAAGCACATGTCCACCGGCGAGCGCTCCATGCTGAGCGCGTTCCAGGAGAGCGCTCAGGCCATCCAGCATGACCAGACCGGTGCGCTCGTGCCGTTCTGGCGCTTTTTCGACACTATCTCCAAAGACCTTGAGCACGGCATCAACCAGGTGGTCGACCGCGCGATCCGTGCGGCCAAGGACGCAAAGGGCCTTGAGCCCTATGACGTGCAGGTGCTCAAGCTCCTGTACCTGATTCGTTACATCGGCTACGTCAAGGCCACGGTCGAGAACATCTCCATCCTCATGATCGACGGCCTCGACGTGGACAAGCGCGCCCTCAAGGACCGCGTCAAGGAATCCCTTGCCCGCCTAGAGCGCGAGAACTACGTGGCACGCCAGGGCGATACCTATAGCTTCCTCACCGACGAGGAGCAGGAGATAGCACAGGAGATCGCACGCACCCCGATCGATAACGCGCAGGTGATTGAGTCTATCAAAAAGCGCCTGTTCGACAGCATCTATACCGCGCGCAAACTCAACCGCGGGGCCAACGACTTCCCGTTTGACCGTTATGTGGACGGTTCAATCCACGGTGCCAGCATGGGTGGCATGGAGCTTTACGTAGCGACTATGGCGAGCGACCTGGGCCGTGCGGACGATACCGAGCTGGCCTTGGCTTCTTCGGGCAAAGCCATCGTGGCCTTGAGCGACGAGGCGGATTATTGGGAGACGCTCGTCAACGCCGCCAAGATTCGCAAGTACGCCAAGACGCGAAATCTCCAGGAGCTCCAGCCGAGTACGCGCCAGATCGTCGAGTCCAAGATGCGCGAGGCGGCCTATAGCGAGAAAGAGGCCGATACCCTTTTGAGCGAGGCCGTGCTCCATGCACGTTGCGCGGTCAACGGCCGCATGGTTGAGGTCCGCGCGGCCAAACCCGTCCAGGTCTTTGAGCAGGTGCTGGCGCAGCTGTGCGATGTGGTATTTGAAAAGGCCGACTATATCGGCGCGCCGGTCACGAGCGATTCCGATATCCGCTCCACGCTGGCGGGCAACGTTCAAGCGGGGCTCGCTGGCATGGACGCGGGCAACACGCGTGCGCTCAAGGAGGTCGAGGACTACCTCAAAGTTCAGCACCAGCGCCACCTGGATACCGCTATGGGCGATATCCAGCGCCAGTACCAGCAAAGGCCCTTTGGCTGGCGCGAGGTCGATATCGCAAATGTGGTGGCGCAGCTTGTGGTGGAGCAACGCGCGCAGGTGCTGTTTGGCGGTCAAACGGTTCAAGCTAACGACAGCCGCATGGTGGCACTCCTGCGCAAGGATGCCGATAAGGCCCAGGTGCGCTTGCGCGTGCGCATGAACGACCGTTTGCTGAGTGGTGCGGGTGAGCTCATGCGTGACCTGTTTGATCTCAAGACCGTGCCCTCCAACGAGGATAAGCTCGTGGCCGAGCTCAAGGAGCGTCTTGAGGGCTTGCGTGAGGTGTGCGTCGCCATGGCACGTGACTACTACACGGGCATCAAGCCCGCCTATCCGTATCCTGGCGAGAACGAGTGCGAGAAGATGCGCTCTGAGGTCGTCAACGTTCTTAAGGACCAGAGCGAGTCCGAGGCGTTTTTGACCACGTTCACCAAGCACGAAGACCGCCTGCTCGATGCCAAAGAAGACTTTGACAAGGTGGTTGAGTTCTTCGAGTCCAACCAGCGAACAGCGTTTGACCACGCCAAGGATTTCTTGAGCCGCACCGAGGGTATCGAGTATGCCTCCGATGACATTCCCGGCGCGGTGAAGAGCGTGGCAAAGGTGCGCGAGATCCTCAAAGATCCCAAGCCCTACGGCCATATTAAAGACCTGCAGCCGCTTATGGATCCCGTCGAGGACGACATGAAAAAGCTGTTGGGCATCCGCCGCAATGAGTTTTTGTGTCGCATCGAGAGCGATCTGCAAGACCTGCGGGCGCAGGCCGAGAGTCAAAAGGGCTTTGTCAATCAGGCCAAGGATGCCATAGCAGGCGCCGGCACCAAATACGAGTCGTTCAAAAACCGCGCCCACAGCGCTCAAAGTCTCAACGAGCTGAGCGTTGTTGCAACTAACTGGGGCGACTGGCTCAGTGCGGCAGCCAACGAGATGTACGACGCTGTGGATGAGGCCCGCGTGCGTATGGACAACGAGCACCGCACCACTGAGGTCACGAGTACGGGTGAGGTGGTCAAGAAGGTCTCCAACAAGGGCGCCGCATCGTCTGCTCCCGTGCCCGCGCCCAAGCCCCAGCGCAAGATCAAGACCGTGCGCCGCGCCGATCTGGCCAAGCCGAGTCGTCTCTTGTCCGCAGAGGACGTGGAGCGCTACGTGGACGACCTGCGCTCTCGCCTTATGCAGGAGCTCGCTGCAAACGACGAGATCCGTATCAACTAACCCGCGGAGCCACCGGTGCCAAAGCGCGCGCCGGTGGCTTATGGCGTTTAGAAAGGTTCATCAACCATGAACGATTCTGCTCTTAAGAGCTTCTGCACCTGGGCCCGTATGGAGCTCATCAAAGGCGTGGAGGCACAGATGGTGCGCTACGGCATCACCGAACCTGCACCCGCGCCCGTTGGGTCCGAGACCGTCAACGGCCTGCCCCTAAGCCCGGCTGAGATTGAGCAACGCGATGAACTGCTGCGCATGCAGGCGAAGGTGGGTCACGAAGCGCTCTGCGACCGAGCGGCCTACACCTGGTTCAACCGTATCGTGGCCATTCGCTTTATGGATGCACGCGGATGGCTCCCCAGCCGTATGCGCATGCTGAGTCGTGCGGACGGCAGCCATGGCAGCGAGGCCGTGGAGAACGCACTGGACGTGGAGATAGCGACGGCCGATACCGATCGCATAGCCGAGCTCAAGATGGCGGGCTTGGATGAACCGCTGTGGCGCTACCTGTTTGTTGCTCAGTGCGAGGAGCTCGCCGATTGCCTGCCGGGCGTCTTTGAACGCGTGGGCGGAGCCATGGAGCTGCTGTTGCCCCAAGGCCTCATGATGGCCGACAGTTTGGTGGGCAAACTCAATGCCGTCCTCACTGACGAGGACTGGCGCGAGGGCGTGACCGTTCTGGGCTGGATGTATCAGTACTACAATGCCGACGTTAAAGACGAGTTCTTCAAGTCCAAGCGCAAGGCCACAGCGGCCGACATCGCTCCCGCCACGCAGCTCTTCACCCCCGAGTGGATCGTGCGCTACATGGTCGAGAACTCGCTCGGCCGTCTGTGGATGCTCAACAACCCGGGGAGTTCGCTACGCGAGCGCATGAAATATTACATCGAGCCCGGTGCTGAGCACGAGGATTTCATCCGCATCTCGAGTCCCGAGGTGATTTCGCTCTGCGACCCAGCGTGCGGCTCGGGCCATATCCTGGTTTATGCGTTTGAGCTGCTCTTTGCCATGTACGAGGAGCGCGGCTACCGCGAGCGCGAGATCCCGGAGCTCATCCTGACCAAAAACCTCGCTGGCATGGAGATCGATCCCCGTGCGGCTCAGATTGCCGAGCTGGCGCTTGCCATGTGTGCTCGCGAGCACGACCGTCGCTTCTTTAGGCGTGGCGTTCGCGCCGATGTTACCGCGCTCACGAGCATTCCGCTGGGGGAGGATGAGCTGCCGGGTAACAAGAAGCTCGCCGAGGAGTTGAGTCATTTGGGCGAGATTGGCTCGCTGCTTAATCCTTCAGAGGGCGAGATCGACGAGCTCAAGGTTGCCGCCGCGAACTGTTCCGACGACCTTTTTGCCTCTGCGACCAAAACTAAGCTCGAAAACGCTGCCGCCATCTGCGAGAAGCTGTCCCGTCGTTTTACCTGCGTCGTGGCGAATCCTCCGTATATGGGCAGCAGCAGCTTTAACCCCTTTATGAGCAAATGGGTCAAGAAGAACTATCCCGACGTGAAGAGCGACCTGTTCTCTTCGTTCATCGTGCGCATTATGGACTTTGCTGGCGAGCACGGCGAAATCGGAATGATGACTCCGTTTGTTTGGATGTTTATCGGTAGCTACGAGAAGCTTCGAAATAGGCTTATCGATGACAAGACCCTAACCACGCTCATTCAGCTCGAGTATTCTGGTTTTGCAGGGGCAACCGTGCCCATCTGCACGTTTACCTATCACAACTCGCATATCGATGGTTATAAGGGCGGATACGTTCGTCTTGCCGATTTTACTGGTCCCGCGGTTCAGGCTCCCAAGGCGCTGGAGGCCATCCAAAACCCCGACTGCGGCTGGTTCTACCGCCGTAACGCCGACACTTTCAAGCAGATCCCCGGCACCCCCATAGCCTACTGGTTGGGGGATGGGCTATTGGAGGCTTATTCCTCCGGACGATTTATTGACGAGGTGGCCCATCCTAAAGTCGGGATGCAAACTTCGAATAACGAAAAGTTTCTACGTTTGTGGTGGGAAACAGATTGGTCACCGACTCAAAACGATTCGAACCATAAGTGGATTAAATACCTTAAGGGAGGTAAATATCGAAAATGGAACGGCAATCTAGAGTATTTGCTTTTCTACAACAATGATCCGAATTACATCCTCGAGCAACCTCATGCCCGCGTTTTACCGCTCGAAATGCTGCGTAAGCCTAAGATTACATGCACAATGCTGACGTCGGGAAGACCTGGCTTCAGGTCTGCTCCTGAAGATTCTTTTTATGACATTGCGGCACATTGTTGTTTTCCGAAGGAGCCACAATTCAATTATATATTGGGCCTGTTGAACAGCTCTCTTTCTGCTCTGTGTCTTTCGGCGCAGAATCCAACGATGAATATGCAGGTGTCTGATATAGCTTCGGCCCCCTATGTTGAAGGCGACCCGAAATCGGTGAGCATAGTGAGTGGAATCGCTGCCGAATCGTCAGATATTTCGAAGATTGACTGGGACTCGTTTGAAACCTCTTGGGATTTCAAACGTCATCCGCTGTTGTAGGTGAGCATTGTGGCCAAATCCTACAAACTTGTCGAAGAGACGAAACGAACTACAGCGGAGTGTGCTGAAAAGTGGAACGCCGATAAACGAGATGTTTCCGCCTGGTGTAGGGCTGATTTGATTTCTGGTGCGGTAAAAGAAACCTCCTTCCCATTCAGGTGGATCATCCCCTGTGATGCGAAGCGTCCTATAGATGCATACATCATTAGGGAGCTGCTGTGGCAGATTATCGAGCTTGAAAACGAGCGTATTTCCGAAATCGACGTTTCTGCTTGGGGTATTCCGGCAGTCGATGTTGCTGGGTGCATTCAGTCGTTGAAAGATGCCGATTATTTGGCGTTTTCACAAGAAAGCGTTGGCTTACAAATAACGAAAAAGGGCCTTGCTTTGATTGGCCGCGGTCGGCATGACAAGGCTTTAAAAGAGACGCCTACGGCGCTGAAGTGGACTGCCGATGCCGTGGGTATTATTGCCGGAAGTGCAATAGATCAAATTATCCAAAGATAAGCTGCTTCCGCAAGGAGGCTGTAGTTTCGAAAGGTAATAACCATGTCTAATTGTTGTATTTATGAACCTCAAAATTACGACCGACAGGCGGTTGATCGTTTTCTGCGTGGTGAGACTAGGGAAATATGCATTGAGCTGAAGTGCGTTGAGCAGGAAAGGTCAGAGGACTCTGCGATAGCGGATGCGGTTTTGCAGCTCGATTTAATAATGTGCGGGGAGCCGCACGTGTGCAATGTATCCGCTCATAATACCCCTTATTTTGATCCATCTGGTTTAGCGACGCTTTCATTTTTGATTACCGAGAAGACAGTCGGTTCGCAAGATTACCATGCGATTTGTCGCTGTGGGAACGCTCTCGATCTGTTGGGGGGATCTCGATTGCTCCTTGTAATTTCGGAAGGGAGCGAATCTCGAGAAAGCGCATTTGAGTTTAGTCCAGCATTGGGAGTGTTTGGCAAATACGTGTGGCATGAAGTCGATTTGAAAGCTTCCATTGGATAGGAGAGCGATTTCATATCGCGCAATTAAGATGAATCAGCTGCTTTCGAGCAAGAGATGCGCCGGTGCCACGCGGCGCATAGGGCTGAGCTTCGAGCCTGATTCCTTTACGGTGACCGATTAATTGCAAGACCATGGAAACGGAAGGCAGCACAATGGCAACGCTTTTGGCCAATAAATACGAGGCTCGCAAGGCCGAGGTCAATGCTCGCTTTGAGCAGCTTCGCGCTAACGAGGAAGAGCTCAACCGAATCTTTGCCAAGATCTACAACATGGAGGGGGAGGTGCCCATCGAGGTCGAGGACAAGTACGTGTCGGTGGCGCGCATCTTCGACACCGCCGACGAGATTCCCGAGAGCTACAAGGGCAACAAGTATGTGCGCACCAAGCGCGACGAGATCACCTCGCTCATAAGCTATGCCGTGGGCTGCATGTTTGGCCGCTATTCCCTGGATGTGGATGGGCTGGTCCTGGCCGATCAGGGCGCCACGGTCGGCGACTATCTGGCCAAGATGCCCGACCCGGCGCATGTGGCCTTTATGCCCGATAGCGACAACGTGCTGCCGATTACCGACGACGAGTACTTTGATGACGACATCGTGCGTTACTTTATCGACTTTGTGCGCACTGTGTATGGCGAGGAGACGCTCGAGCAGAACCTGGCCTTTATTGCCGAGGCACTCGGCGGTAAGGGTGCCTCGCGCGAGGTCATCCGCACCTACTTTTTGAAGGACTTCTTTAAGGACCACTGCCAGACCTATAAGAAGCGCCCCATCTACTGGCTGTTCGACAGCGGCAAGAAGAACGGCTTTAAGTGCCTTGTTTATATGCATCGCTATCAGCCCGACCTGTTGGCTCGCATCCGCACCGACTATGTGCATGAGCAGCAGGAGCGCTATCGCTCGCAGATCGGCTATGCCAACGATACCCTTGCCAGTGCCGAGCGCGGCGAGCGCGTGCGCTTGGATAAGCGCGTCAAAAAGCTCAATGACCAGCTTAAAGAGACCATTGGCTACGAGGAGAAGCTGCACCACTTGGCAGACCAGTTGATTAAGATCGACCTGGATGACGGCGTTAAGGTCAACTACGCCAAGTTTCAGGATGTGCTGGCGAAGATTAAATAACTGCAGATACGGTAAGGATATTCATGCCCAAGATCGATGTAGAAGAACAGCTCAAGCTGCGGTTTTTGCAGCCGTTGACCGCATGTATGCTGCGCCGTGTGGTGATTTGGCGCGATGCGGACGGCGAGTTTGCTTCTGAGTTTGAGCGATTGGCTGCCGAGGGTTTCGACGGCGCGGGGGCCGATGACGGCGTTATGCCCGCTCACGGTGACTTTGAGCGCCCGGTGCGGTTTGTTGAGGCTTGCGAGGGCTGCATGTTTGCCGTCAAGAAGCTCATCAACCGCGATGACCTTACGAACGATATCTTGCTGTATCGTCGTTGCCCGCGCGGCAGGCTTGAGGGCGATTGGCTTGCCGATGTTGAACTGTATGCCGATCAGTTCCAGGCTGACTATCTTTCGCTTTTGGCCGATCAGCTGGGAATCGAGAATATCGACGCCGTGCGCGAGAGTCTGCGCGAGCACAAGACGTTCTTTGATGCCAAGACCCGCTGCGCTAAGTTTGCCGCGTGTGTTCCGCATGCCTCGTGCGCATCCGATATCGAACTCGGCATCCTTACGGTGATTTTTGGTGGTAAAGAGGTTGGGGACGCGCAGCCCGCGTTTGTACTGCGTGGCTGTATGACCACGCTGCTGCACGAGGGCCCCGAGGCACTGGCCGAGTTGGCGGACAAGTACTGCGTGCACCATGTCCTCTCCGCCTTCATTGTACGTTGCTATGGGTTTGAGGGGCCGCTGTATGAGCGTGATTCGCTGCTTGCACTGGCATCCCACGTGTTCCTTACGGCGGCATCCACAGCGATTCCCGAGGGAGCGCTCAAGGGACTCGAGCGTTTTGTGGCTCCTGCCTATGGTCCCTATTGTCTTGAGGCAGTGCGTACGTGGGACCAGGCTGCCGATGCTCAGGCTTCGAGCGAGGACCTATTTGAGATCTGCCGTTTGGTAGAGGATGCTCGCGGGCTCTTTGCACGGTTTGAGGCCTTGCCGATCGATGTGCTGGCCTCGCTTGATGTGTTCCCGTGCGTCAACGAGGCTGTGCTCGCGCAGCTGTTCTGCTCGTTTGCTCAGGGCGCGGACCGTGTTGAGGACGCGCGCACCTTTGCGGCGCGTCGCTGCGACCTGAGCTGGTACCACCGTGTTGAGAGCTACTTTGACCTGCTTGTCGCCGTGGCCGATATGTGCGCGTTTAGGCAGGTGCACGCGGGCGGGTTCCATCTGGCGCAGCCCCAGCAGGTGTGGGATGCCTACACGTCCGATTGGTATGTCATGGACGCTGCCTATCGCCATATGTGCACCGCGTATTTGCGGGCACGCTCCATCGAGTGCGATGTGCTCGAGGAACCTGCCCGAGCCGTAGTGGACTGGGCGGAGAATCTCTACAGTAACTGGTTCTTGGCCGATGCCAATGCATGCTGGGCATCGGCTGCGCAAGGGGAGTGGGCCGATTGCGGCTACATCGAGGGGCCCGAACGACAGGATGAGTTCTACTGGCACGTGCTGCCCGCCTTTGTGGGCTCTGCCAAAACGACG
Source organism: uncultured Collinsella sp. (assembly GCA_900542235.1). Lineage (GTDB taxonomy): Bacteria > Actinomycetota > Coriobacteriia > Coriobacteriales > Coriobacteriaceae > Collinsella. Next base: position 6,250 of record UQNB01000011.1, on the reverse strand, counting down.
GTCGTTATCGTGAGCGACGCGCTGCGCTATGAGGTGGCCCGCGACGTCGCGGCGCTGCTCGAGCGCGAGCGCGGCGGTAACGTCAAGGTCTCTAGCATGCAGGCGGTCTTTCCCTCCATTACCGAGGTGGGTATGCCCGCGCTGCTGCCGCACCAGGCGCTTGAACTTGCAGCGGATGGCTCGTTTGTGCTGGCTGACGGCATGCCCACTGCGACGACTCCGCAGCGCGAGGCAGTGCTTGCCCACGTTGAGTCTACGGGCCGTGCCTTGCGCCAGAGCGCATACCTCAACATGGCGGGAACCGAGCGCAAAGCGCTGCTCAAGGACTCTAGGCTCGTCTATCTCTTCCACAACAAGATCGATGCCACGGGCGAGAAGGCCGCTACGCAGGATGACGTTTTCGATGCCTGCGCGGACACCGTGGAGGAACTTGCCGCGTTGGCGCGCCGCGTGTGCACCGACGCCCCGGGCGCGCGTGTTGTTATAACGGCGGATCACGGCTTTATCTACACGCGTCGGGAGCTCAACGAGTGCCAGATGCTCGGCAAGCCAGACCTTCCCTTCCTTGACGCTCCCGTCATGCACGGTAAGCGTCATCTGGTGGTGCCCAACGAGGCCGTGGCTAAGCTTTCGGACGACGCGCGCGGGGTGTTTGTTAATGTTGACATGGGACGTTTGGGTGCCGGCTTTGAGGGGTTTGCCCCGCGCGAGAACGTGCACTTTAAGCGTCCCGGCGGTACTAACAACTACGTCCACGGCGGCATGAGCTTGCAGGAGCTTTGCGTGCCCGTTATCGGATTTTGGCGTGCGCGCTCGGGTTCCAAGGACTTTGTCGATACGCGCGCGGCGACGCTGCGCGTACTGAGCGAGGGGCGTCGAGTGACCAACTCGCTCTTCTCGGTCAACTTGATCCAGGAAGAACCCGCCCAAGGCAAGGTCTTGCCGTGCGAGTACGAGCTGGTGTTTACCGATGCAAGCGGCAACGAGGTGAGCAATACGGTCAAGGCGCATGCCAACAAGACTTCTGTTAACTCGCAGGAGCGCGTGGTGCATGCCAAGTTTGCGTTGCATGCAGCGGATGGATTCTCGGCCAAGGGTCCGTACTATCTGGTCTGCCGCGAGCGCGAGACGGGCAAGATCGTTTGGCGCGAGACGTACACCATCGCTGTTTCATTTGCCCCCGTTGCTGATTTTGGTTTTTAGGAGTGTGCCCTATGTTTGATAGCCATGACGACGATCTGTGGGAAGTCTCCTCGATTGATGCGGATGTGCCCGAGCAGGCTGCGGTGCCTGCAGGGGTGGCCGTGCCTGCTGCGGAGGCTGAGACTGCCGCGCCCGTTGAAGCTGCCGCGCCCGCCGAGGGTGAATCCTCGACCGATGGCTATGACCAGGCTGCGGCCGAGGCTCCCGAGGATGAGGGCTACGACATGGACGGGCTGGACGGTAAGCTGCTCGAGCACTTTGGCGGCAAGATCGTGCGCAAGGACCTGACGGCCTTTATGAAGCGCGGTGCCAACGTGCCCACCTTTGTGTTGGAGTATCTGCTGGGCATGTACTGCTCGACCGATGACGAGGAAGCCGTGGCAGAGGGCCTGGATCGCATCCGCAGGATTCTCACCGATAACTACGTGCGTCCCGACGAGTCCGAGCGCATTAAGTCCAAGATCCGTGAGCTGGGCCGTTTTACCATCATCGACAAGGTGACGGCCAAGCTCGACGAGTACAAAGACATCTACGTGGCATCGTTTGCCAATCTGACCATCGAGCCTTTTGTGATGCCGGCCGAGTACGTGCGCGACTATTCCAAGATTCTGCAGGGTGGTATTTGGTGCATTATGAGCATCGAGTATCGTCACCCCTTGGATGAGGAAGACGAGTTTGGCATGGAGGTCTTTGGCGACGATGCGCCGCGCCGCGCCAAGGCCAAGCGTAAGAAGCGTGGGCCCGAGGACTCTCCGTTTAGCGTGGCGTCGCTCACGCCCATCCAGATGCCCAACCTGGACCTGGATGCCATGGTCGAAGAGCGCCAGTATTTCTCGCGCGACGAGTGGCTCAACATGTTGTTGCGCTCTGCCGGCTATGAGCCCAGCGAGCTTTCCGAGAAAGAGCGCCTGCACTTTATCGAGCGTATGGTGCCGCTCATCGAGCGCAACTACAACCTGTGCGAGCTGGGTCCCCGCGGTACCGGTAAGAGCCATATCTACAAAGAGGTCTCGCCCTACGCCATTTTGCTTTCGGGCGGCCAGACCACCACGGCCAACCTATTCGGCCGTATGAACTCTATGCGCGCCGACCGCGTGGGCCTGGTGGGACACTGGGACTGTGTGACGTTTGACGAGGTCGCCGGCATGCGGTTTAAGGACACCAACGCCGTGCAGATCATGAAGGACTACATGGCGAGTGGCAGTTACGCACGCGGCCGCGACCAGATCAACGCCGATGCCTCCATGGTCTTTGAGGGCAACATCAACGATACCGTGCAAAACGTCCTTAAGACCACGCACCTGTTTGATCCGTTCCCGCCGGAGTTTAACAACGATTCGGCTTTCTTTGACCGCATCCACTATTACCTGCCGGGCTGGGAGATTCCCAAGATGCGCTCGAGCCTGCTGACCGGGCATTATGGCCTGATCACCGACTGCCTGTCGGAGTTTTGCAAGGAGATGCGCCGCAAGGACTTTACGCACCATATCGACCGTTACTTCCGCTTTAACAGCGACTTTAACAAGCGCGATGAAATCGCCGTGCGCAAGACCTTTAGCGGCCTGGCCAAGCTGCTGTTCCCCGATGAGGCCATGGACAAGGACGACGTGCGCTGGCTGCTGGACTACGCCATCGAGGGCCGTCGCCGCGTAAAGGAGCAGCTCAAGATTATGGCGGGCGTCGAGTTTATCGACGTCAACCTGGGCTATATGGATGCCGACAACCCGCAGGACGTGCATGTGGTGCGCGTGCCCGAGCAGAGCGAGGACACGCTGATTCCCGACGGGCCGCTGCTGTCCGGTCACGTGTTTGGCGTGGGCAGGTCGCAGGGCGGCGAGGTTGCCGTGTACAAGCTGGAGAACAAAGCCGTCGCCGGCGAGTGCAAGTTTAAGCACGAGGGCGTGGCCTTTAACAAGCCGGTGCGCGATACGCTGGAGGCGGCGTTCGACAACTTTGTGAACCTGGCGAACCGCGTAGCGCCGGGCATGCACATTGGCTCCAAGGACTACCTGCTGTTCTACAACGACTTGCAGAGCAAGGGCCTGTCCGAGGAAGTTTCGCTTGCCGAGTTTGTGGGCCTGTGCTCCGCGGCCTGCAACCGCCCGGTGATGCCCGCGCTGGCGATTCCTGGAATCTTGCGCATGTCGGGTTCTATGGACGAGATCCGCGGGCTCGAGGACATTATGCGCGTGGCCAAAAACGCCGGCGCCAAGCGCGTGATATTGCCGCTGAGCGCCATCGCAGGCCTGCAGAGCGTTTCCTCCGAGATTATCTCGGGGTTGAGCCCGGTGTTCTACATGGATGGCGACCCGGTCGATGCTGCGAAGAAGGCGCTGGATCTGTAGGGGTGCGAGCGTGCGGGCTTGCGTGCGCGAGGCGTTTGATGCGCACGTGAGCCCGCGAGCATGGTGGCGCGCTGCGCGTGAGGAGGCCTTGCCATGGCGGAAGAACGTTCTGTTGGTGAGCTGCTCGACGAGCTGTTTGGCTTTGAGTCGGTGGCCAAGCGTCAGACGGCGCTTGAGCAGTACGATCGCGGGGAGCTGGTGCGCAAGGCGCGCTCTCGCGAGCTACTGGGTGTGCTTAGGGGCGTCGAGGCTGCTGAGCGCGCTGCGCGCGAGTCTGCCGTGCGGGCTGTTGACGGGTATGTTCGCCGTGTTGAGAGCGCTGCGCTTGCACGCGCTCGCAAGCAGGCGGGCATTGTTGGACCGCTGCGGATGGAGCGCCGCCATGCTGCCTTTTTGCGCATGGAGGACAAGGCCGAGTTGCTGACGCGCCTGGAACAGACGCTTTCGTTTATCGAGGTAAAGCTGCGTGCGAATACAGCGGAAAAGGTGCGCGCGGCGTACGATGCTGCGGGGGCTATGGTGCTGCAGGACGTGGCACGCCTGAGTGACTTGCGCGTTGTGGATGCCGTGCCTTTGGATGCCGACCTGCTGTGTACGCAGCTGGAGCAGCTGCGTTGTGCCGCCGATGCGACGGACCTTGCGGGCATGATTGCAGCGACGTTTGAATCTGAGCTGAGTGCGACGGGATCGCAGGGCGCTGACGGTTTTACGGGCGATTTGGCTGGCGATGTAGCTGGTGACGTGGCGTTGGAGCGTGAACTTACGAACGTGCGCGGCGCTGCGCAGCGAGCGCGCTTGGCGGCACAGGCGTATCGGGCCGAGCGTGCCGCCCGCGTCGCGGGGAGTACGGTGGATCCGGAGTCGTTGCCGGAGCCTGTTTGCGTTGCGTGCAAGGCGACATGCGATGCCGGTTTGCTTTCCGAGTTGCTCGTTCAGGTTAAGAAGTCGTTTGAGACCTACCGTCGCGTTGTTGCCGACGGCGGGTTGTTCTGTGCGTTTGGCACGGGCTCCCCGCACGGCATTTGCCAGGGCAGTAGTTATTTCGACTACGGTTCTCGGCTTGACGAAGACGTGTTGGTGGGCGAGTACGACGGCGCTACCAGGCACGATGTTCGGCGTGAGGTCGCGATTCCCGAGCTGGTGGATGAGACTTCGGCTGATGGCGGCGACACGCTCGAGGTTGCCGTGGCGCGCATGCGCGAGTTTAACGGGCGTCGCTACGATGGCGTGCTGGACGAGTATCCCGCGCGCCATGTGAATGCGTTTTGGTATGGACTCAAAAAGCTCAGCCAGTATTGCGAGGCCGCTGTGCGCGTGGATGAGCGCGCTTGGGATTGCTTTATCGATAAGGTGCAGTTTGCCTATGACGAGCCGGCGGGGCACTTGGCGGTGCAGATGGACGACAAGCAGGTTGCGGCTTTTGTCGCTGCCGTGGATGCGCTCGGCGCTGACGAGTAAGGGCCTGGCCTGATAGGAGGTTTCACCATGAAGATCGACATTGATGCTGACCAGCTGCGCGAGAGTCTGCTTGACCGTGTTGGGAGTGCAACCGGCGTGGGCTTTCCGGCCGCTATGCTCGACGTAGTGGATATCGAGGATGAGTCGCCCCAAGAGCTGCTGGCACGAGCCGAGCGCGAAGGCCTCGATCTCCGCGACTTTGCTGCCGACGACGACGCTGAATGATGGCCACCTTTGCTATTGACGAACATATGTTTGTATTTTATACTCATGCTTGAATATACGCCCAGCTTCATGGTATAAATTAGGTGGTCATCTCTTAAGAGAGGGCTTCCAAGTGCCGGGGACGTTTTCCCCGGCTTTTTTATTAAGGATTGCCCATGCGAGATCTGAGTATCTTTATTGATGAATCTGGAAGCGATGATCTTCGTGAAAAATACTATCTTGTTGCCTTTGTTTTTCATGAACAAAATATTCCCATCGCTGAGGGAATAGAGAAATATGAAAGGGCGGTAGCCGATAGCGGATTGCCGCTCCTTCCGTTCCATGCTTCTCCTCTCATGAATGGAAAAGATCAGTTCAAGGACTTGGACATCAGTGAGAGAAAAAGGCTGTTTTCACTATTTCGAGTTATGTTTCGACATTTGCCCATCTCGTACAAGGTGTTTGTATTCAAGACGCATCGGTATCGAACTCTCAAACAGATCGCTGATGCGATGCGGCGTGAAATCATCGATTTCATATTCGATAATTTGAGTTGGTTTCAGCAGTTTGATGCTGTGAAGATTTACTACGACGGAGGACAGGGTTCGGTTTCGAGTGCGCTTCACAAGGCAATCGATTACGCTTTGGCTAAAAATGCAGTTATCTATAAGCCGACAACTTCATCGGATTACTATTTGGCTCAGGCTGCGGACTATATCTGTACCATTGAGTTCACGAGTCTGAAATATCAGGCGAATAAGCAGACTAATACTGACCAGAAGTTTTTTGGTGGTAGTACTGCGTTTAAAAAAGGCTTACTAAAAGAAATAAGAAAGAAGGCTGTCGTCTAATGGGCAGGCCTCGTATTGCATAAAAAATGCCGGAGGTAAGACCCTGGCTCTTGGAGGCCCCTCTATTCGAGGGTACCGACATCTTTATAACAGAAACCGCATGTCGGGTCTACACGAGACATTTCGCTCGATTTCCTTGATTAGCAACCTCATCCGAACACTTCCCATATTCATCCGAACATGTACGGA
>UQNB01000010.1 GCA_900542235.1 uncultured Collinsella sp. | reverse complement strand
CCGTGGCGCTCGCCCGCTACACCGGTGGCGCCGTAGTGGTCTCGGGTGAGGTCGACCTGATCACCGACGGCACGACCGTGGCCAAATCCCACGGCGGCAGCCCGCTCATGTCCAAGATCACCGGCTGCGGTTGCTCGCAGGGCGGCGTGCTGGCCGTGTACGCCTGTGCCACCGACCCGTTTACGGCAGCCATCTGCGGCACCGCCGTCTACAACGTTGCCGGCACGCGTGCCGCCGCCGTTGCCGATGCCCCGGCAAGCTTTAAGGTCGCCTTTATCGACGAGCTCTACCGCGCGACCGCCCAGGACATCGCCAACAACCAACTCGAGCTCGAGGAGGCATAAGCCATGTCCGAGCCCGCAACCAATGCCGGTATGAACACGCTCGTTGCCGTAGCCATCGCCCCGTGCGGCACCGGCGACGAGCTATCCGCCGAGGTCGCCGAGGCCGTGCGCGTCATTCGCGAGAGCGGCCTTCCCAACCGCACCACCTCGATGTTCACCGAGATCGAGGGCGACTGGGACGAGGTCATGCAGGTCGTGCGCGACGCAACCTTTGTGTTGGCGAACAAGGGCATCCGCACCGAAGTCGTGCTCAAAGCCGATATTCGACCCGGATTTACCGACACCATGACCGGCAAACTCGAGCGCATGGAAGCACAGATCAAAAAGCAGGAGGAAGCACGATGAGTATCCGCGACAACCTTGATATCTCGGCCTATCTGGTACTCGGCCCCGAAAACACGCTGGGACGTCCCGTGGGCGATGTGGTGGCCCAGGCGCTCGATGCAGGCTTTACCTGCATCCAGGTGCGCTCCAAGGTGGCAAGCGCCCGCGAGATCATCGCGCTGACCGGCGACGCCGCGCAGGCTATCGCACAGGCCGGCAAGACCGGTCAGGTCGCCTTGCTGATCGACGACCGCCTGGACTGCGTACTCGCCGCGCGCGAGCAGGGCATCGCTGTCGACGGCGTGCACGTGGGCCAAAGCGATATTCCCGTCGAGGTCTGCCGTAAACTGTTGGGCCCCGACGCCATCGTGGGCCTTTCGGCCCGTTGCGAGGAGATGCTCGAGTACGTCAAGACCGCCGACATGAGCCTGGTCGACTACCTGGGCATCGGTCCACTCCACGAGACCGAGACCAAACGCGACTGCGGACGCGCAGCCGACGGCTCTATCATTACCAAGAGCTTTGAGGACCTGGCCGCACTCCACGCGGCAAGCCCCGTGCCCATCGTGGTGGGCGGCGGCGTCAAGACGGCCGATCTACCGCAGCTCAAGGCTACCGGTGTTGACGGCTTCTTTGTGGTGAGCGCCGTCTGCAGCGCCGATGACCCCCACGCCGCAGCCAAGGAGCTCGTCGACACCTGGCAGCAGGCATAGACATAAGCCGAGCGGCTGATTCGCAGCCTCATATTTTCAGCAACGGAAAGCGCATCCCAGTTTGGACCTCCATTCTGGGATGCGCTTTCCGTATAGAGGGCCAGTGGGAAACTGCATCCCAGTCTGAACGCATATTCCGGGATGAACTTTCCGCTACGGGCCTCTCGCGGAAACCGCACCCCATTCCAAACGCCCATTCCGGGATGCGCTTTCCGCATGCGACCCTTACTCCGCCAGATACGCTTCCAATGCCGGCAAAGTCGCCTCCGCATCGTGGCGGCCGATCTGATAGATGCGCTCGAGCTCATCGGGCTCGCGGCACAGCGACGGCACCTTCACCGATTCGCTCGGACGCACCACAAAGACCTCGCCGGCAGCCTCGCGACGTGCCAGGTCATCGAGCGTGGCATTGTAGACCTCATGCCGATGCTCAAGCGCCGCAACAAACTCCGGATAGTGACGGAACACGCGACGCAGCATGGGCATCACGCTGTTGGGCTGCTTCACAAAGCCCGCCGGCTGCGTGAGTACCACGATATTGCGGTCATACCCCTGCGCAAACAGCCATGCACTGGGAATAGAATCGGCCACGCCACCATCCAGATACTTATGCCCGTCAATAGCAACGGGACGCGTCGCCACAGGAATCGCCGATGACGCCCGGATCCACTCGATATCCCGCTCGTCGCCATAAGGCAGGTCATGGTAGACGGCCTTGCCCGTCTCGATATCGGTGCATACGCACGTAAACCGCATGGGGCAGGCGCGATACGCCTCCAAGTCAATGGGATCGCGCTCGATGGGCACCTCGTGATAGGCAAACTCGGCATTGAACATATCGCCGGTTCGCAACCAGCTCGTCACGCTCGCATAGCGCTTGTCGGCGCAATAGGCCTTGTTGTAGCGAATGGCGCGGCCGATCTGGCGCGATTTAAAGTTGTAACCAAACGCCGCGCCCGCCGAGACGCCCACCATATGGTCGCAGGTTAAGCCATGCTCCATCCATACATCGAGCACGCCCGCCGTATACATACCGCGGTAGCCGCCTCCCTCGAGCGCAAGCCCCACCGTGCGCGTCGTATCTGGCTGTGCCATGCGACCATCTCCGTTCCTGCGTTTTAAACCGGAACAAGTATACCCATCAACATATACCGACTCAGTCGCATTTATATCGAGCATCGCATCGTCACGCTACCGATTGGTGAATAATGGCCGCCCGCGGCAGGGGCACCCATATACAATCCTCTATTGTTGTTTATACTACTCAATAGTTATCAGCAGCGAACACAGACCGACATATTAAACCAGCGACGCAGCAAGGCGGGGGCCTGGATACACGCAAAGCGTTGAGCAGCAACGCGTGTGTACAACGAGCTCGCCCGACGCAATACACCCCGACCTCAGAAAGCCGCTTACAGCATGGATACCGCCAGCAATTACACCGAGACGCTCGAAAAGACCATCCGTGACCTTCTCGAGCGTCAGGACGATCTGATCAGGACCGCCTTTACCGACGAGCTCACCGGACTTGGCAACCGCGGCGGCTTTGCCCGTTCCCTAGAGGAAATCTGGGAGCAGGAACTGCCCGTGACCATGGCGTTTATCGACATCGATAACCTTAAGCATTGCAACGACATCTTTGGACACGACGAAGGCAACCGCTATATCTTGCAGGTAAGCCTCTATCTCAAGCTGTATATGAAGGTGGACGAGGCGGCATTTCGTCTGGGAGGTGACGAGTTTGCCATCCTGTCTACGATCGCGACCGAGGATGACCTTGCCGAACGTCTGGAGCACTGTCGAGAGGTCCTGCTCAAAAATAACGATTCCGAGATGCCTCACTCATTTAGCTACGGAGTGTCACGCGCCGACCCCGCCCTGGGCGAAGCCTCCAATCGCATGACGCTCGATGCCGACCATCGCATGTACGACTACAAGCTACGCCATGCCGTGCACCTTGATCGACGCAATATCACGCAAGTCCACGCCGACGACTTCGAAGTTAGCGATCGCATTTTCGACGCCCTTTCGATGCTCAACGAAGGCCGCTATTTCTTTATCGAGAACTTGGACAAACATCGCACCCTTTGGTCACAAGGTGCCATGCGCGACCTCGGTCTTCCTTCGGAGCATATAGACAACTGCCACGATTACTGGAAAACGCGTGTCCACCCCGATGACCTCGAGGCCTATAGCGACGATATCGACCAGATCTATAACGGCTCCAAGCACCGTCGCGTCATGCAGTACCGTGTGCGCAACGCCGCCGGCGACTACGTCCTCTGCCGTGCTCGCGGATTTCGCATCGACGGCGACGAAGGCGTCCCCTCGCTCTATGTCGGCGAGCTCGTCAACCACTCGCTTGCCGAGACCGTCGACGCCGCCACAGGTCTCGGAACGCAACGTATGCTGCTCAACGCTATCGATGCCTGCCGTCGCGACTGTTGCGAGACGGGGCTTATAGCGGTGCGCGTTCGCGGCACGACAAAGCTCAACGAGCTCTACGGGGCCGAGGCCGTCGACAACATGCTTGCCGAATACGCAGGCCGTATGTTGTCGATCACCCGTGGCAGGAGTCGCGTCTACCGCTCACGAAGCGTCCAGTTCGTCGTGCTCAGCAACGATTTGGACCACGAGGCATTCGAGCAACTGGTCCGTCATCTAAAAGAAGCCGTTTTCGCCCCTGTTCAAATCGCAGGCGATACCATTACCCCCGTCTGTCTAGTCGTTCCGGCCTTTTACGAGCGCCTAACCAATCAAGCGACCGCCGTTTTAGGCGAACTCGACCGTCGTCTTCGCACGGCCGGCGGACTTGTTCCCAACGACAGTCTCCCCATACCCGAGATAGAGCGCAAAAGCGCCATCGCCGAACGCATCGATATGCTCACGGGCCTCTGTCGACCCAGCGAGTTTATGCGGCGCGCCAACGCATTTCTCGAGACAAGGCGCGACGGTGCCTGGTGCATCGCCACCGTCGACATGGGACACATGCGACTGTTCAATGAATGGCATGGACAGGCCGAGGGCGACCGCGTGCTCGCCGACGTGGGCACGGTCCTCAAGGACATCGAGAATGCCGACATGGGCGTCGCAGGATACTGGGGCCAAGACGACTTTTGCATACTCATTCCCTTTGAGCGCGACACCGTCCATCGAATCTATAGTCGCATTCGCGAGACCGTGGCCAAGCACGATGACGGCGTGGGTTTCTGGCCGTCCATGGGCGTCTACCCCATCGACTCCAACGAGGAAATCACTATCGATGCACAGGCCAAGGCCATGTTTACCAATCGGCGCGCAAAAAACGACTTTAAGGAGCGCATTGCCATTTTCCGCCCCGAGGAGTACGAGCGCGAAATCTCGTTCCACCGCACACTGACCGAATTCCAGTATGCGCTCTCAAACGGCCGCATCACTTACTACTTGCAGCCCCAGGTCGACATGGAAACCGGCGAGATTATTGGCGCCGAGGCGCTCACGCGCTGGATTGACAAGGATGGCTCCCTCATTTCACCCGTCACCTTTATCCCCGCTCTCGAGGAAAGCGGTTTTGTGGTGACGCTCGACAAATACGTTTGGCAGGGCGTTGCCTCGTGGCTGCGCGAGCGCATCGATCGAGGGCTTCGCGTGGTTCCGATCTCGCTTAATGTGTCGCGCGTGGATATCCTTGCCTGCGACGTTGCCGAGCATATGGGGGCGCTCGCCGACCAATACAATCTTCCGCCCGAGCTCATGCGCATCGAGATCACCGAGACAGCCTATACGGGAGAGTCCGAGGCCGTGGACAAACTGACGGCCGACCTGCACACCCTCGGTTTCTCGACCTACATGGACGATTTTGGCACCGGACAGTCCACGCTCGCGATGCTCAAGAATGTCAACGTCGACGTCATCAAGCTCGACCGCACGTTTGTGCCCACCGACCGCGATCAAAGCCGTAGCGCGCAAATCGTTTCATCAATGCTCGAGATGGCGCAATCGCTCCATCTGCCCGTTGTAATCGAAGGCGTCGAGACAAACGAGCAGGCGAACATGCTGCTCCAAATGGGTGCCCACTACGCTCAGGGCTTCCTCTACTACCGCCCCATGCAGGCAAAGGATTTTGAGGCATTGCTCGATGGCGGTAACAAAAACTGATACGCTCGCGCGCAAAACGATACCGCCGAAGGGGCGCTTGTCCCCATTGGCTAACTTATGCCCCCAATCCAAACCGAATTGGGGATATGATGCAAACCACTGTTGTGCCCAAGGAGGTTATCCATCATGAACGAGTCGTATCGCCTGGGCGAGCAATCGATCATTGCCTATCTTCAGCGACTTGCGAACGGGGTCTCGACCGCCGAGCTCGATGTTGCCGCGCTGCCCACGGAGCTGTGCGCCATCGGCGAGCAGCTACAGAAGAAATTTGCCATCCTGCAGCAAGAACGCGAGCTGCTTGAGCGCGGCGCCTATATCGATTCGCTCACCAATCTTGGCAACCGTGCTGGACTCCACCGTTATGCCGAGCTGCTTTGGCACAAAGGCACCCCCTTCACCTGCGCTTATATCGATATCGATCGCCTTAAGCATTGCAACGATACGTTTGGCCACACCGAGGGCAATCGCTACATCCTGAGCATCTGCCGTGCACTCACCGAGACAATGGAACCCAATGACCTGCTGTTCCGTATCGGTGGAGACGAATTTGTACTCGTATCCCCCACGACAGATGAAGCCGAACTCGAGCAGCGCCTGGAGCGGACGCGCACCGACCTTATCGAGGCAACATCGGGCGGCAAAGCGCCCATGATCGCTAGCTTTAGCTTTGGCTGCTCGCGCGTCGACCCACTCGCTGGCGATACGCGTCGCCAGATGACCATGGACGCCGACCGCAAAATGTATCGCTACAAGCTCATGCACCGTGTGCAGCAGCCGAAGGAAAACGACGCATCCATGCGCCCGATCGCCGATCAGCCTCCCTGCAACGACCGGGTGTTCCAAGCGATCTCCATGAGCTCCGAGACGCGCTATCCGTTTATCCTTAACCTCGATACCGGCGAATCGCAATGGTCGATTAATGCCGTGCGCGATTTTGACCTGCCCTCCCAGCATCCCTATAACTCGCTCGATATGTGGCTCGCCCGCGTTCACCCCGAGGACCGCGACAACGTGCGCAGCGAGCTCGATATGGTGGTAAACGGCGCGTGGCACTTCCATTACATGCAGTATCGCGTCATGAATACCGCTGGTAAATATGCGCTGTGCGAGTGTACGGGCTACCGCTTGGATAGCACCGAAACCGAGCCCAACATGTATGTGGGCATTATCATCAACCGAAGCTTGGCGGATACGACCGATTCCGTGACCGGCCTGGGCGATATCCACGCCCTGGTCAACGCCATTGGCGAAATGCGTCGCGTGGCGCGCAAGGCAGGCCTGGTCGCCATCAAAATCGACGACATCGCCAAGGTCAATGCCCGCTTTGGCTTTGATGCGGGCGACCGCGTTTTGGCAGAAAGTGCCGCCTGCCTCATGGACTGTTCGCGCGGCAAGGGCCGTCTGTTCCGCTCGACCGGACCGATGTTCGTGGCGCTTTTCGATGACCTTGATCCCGAAGAGACCGACGCGATCGCAGAAGAAATCGAGCGGTTCTTGGGGTCGCCCGTACTCTTTGGCTCATTTGAATATCAGCCGCCCATTCGTGTGGCCACACTTCATCTAGATGCCGTCGACCGACAGCCCGTTTCCATTTTGAACGAGCTCAAAGCGCTGCTTAAAGAGGCGCCGCAAGTACCGGGCACCAAGCTGGACTAGCGTCGTGGGGCGCATGATGGCTAATTTCCGATCTCAACCGAACACATTGAGCAAATAGGTCGTACCCGCAGTTAGCCGAACGCCCCCGCAGTCCCTCCCGGGGCCCGGGGGCACCGTTTTCGATACTCTTGGTTTCCTTCACCCGATGCAAATAAGTGCTCAACAACATAAAACCTATCCCCCGCCACGGATATGCCCTCGAGTAAATCTGTTAAGCCAACCCTATCAAATTCTTTTGACAATTGGCTGTATTGGTCCATTTTGTCGTCCATCCCGCTTCCGCTGGCTATCGCCTCATAAACACAAACCTAACGAGCCGCACGAACGACAAAGAGGCCAAGCTGAACAGAAGTAGAACCAAAACTTCAAAAACACTGGTATTCCAATCGCGCACCCAGCCCTCTACCGCCCACAAGAAAAACAGCAGCCCCATCCATAACGTCACAGAAGAAATCAACTTTGCGTAAGGGCGTATATCAATCCCGCTCTCCCTTTTTGTGACATCATATCCAGCAATTGAGCTGAGCCATCTTCCTCTTCTGTATTGGATTGAAAGAAGAATCAGGGCAATCGAAGTTATCAAGCAGACAGCATCCTCTGTTTCCATAGAACTTCCTTTGCTTTCCGTCCTAGCTGCGCGTTCACAATCGAATCAAACCAAGTGTGAATTACTCGATAGCAACCGCCTTAGTATTAATCATAGCCTCCGCAGCAGCCCGCCTTCCAAGACCTCAAAGCTCGCCATCGAGGGCGACCCGCCCAGACCCCTTACAATCTGCTCGCACGAGGCCCCGCACTCCAACATCCTCTGGACCGTATCCCGCACGTACCTGGTGGGCGAGCCTGCCGTGGGCCCTCGGGGCCGGCATCGCGCCCCACGCCATCCGCCCGCTCGTGCGATAATCCTCTGCAGAAGTCACCAACAGCAGAGGGAGTTTGTGATGAAGGTTCTTTTGGTCAATGGCAGTCCCAAGGCAAACGGCAACACCGCCCGCGCACTCGCCGAGGTCGCCGAGCAGCTCAATGCCGAAGGCATTGATACCGAGATGTTTCAGCTGGGCGCCAAGCCCATTCGCGATTGCATCGGTTGCGGCCAGTGTGGCAAACTTGGCGGTCGCTGCACCTTTGACGATGACGTGGTGAACGAGCTCATCGCTGCCGCCGAGCAGGCCGACGGTTTTGTCTTTGGCTCGCCCGTCTACTACGCGCACCCCAGCGGCCGCATCCTTTCGGCCCTCGATCGCGCCTTCTATGCAGGCGGGCATGCCTTTGAGCACAAACCCGGCGCCGCAGTCGCCGTCGCCCGTCGCGGCGGCACGTCGACCACCTTCGATGTGCTCAACAAGTACTTCACCATCAACCAGATGCCCGTGGTAGCGTCCACCTACTGGAACAACGTCTTTGGCGCCATGCCGGGCGAGGCCGCCCAAGACGCCGAGGGCCTTGCCACCATGCGCAATATCGGCAAAAACATGGCCTGGCTGCTGCGTTGCATCGAGGCGGGAAAGGCCGCCGGCATCGAAGCCCCCCAGGCCGATCGCGCGCGCACCAACTTTATTCGATAAGTCCAGCGGTGGTCACCTCGATGCTCTATCAATGTCAGCGAAAAGCCAGCTGATGAGGAAAGGTGCCTTGAAAGAGGAGGGCGCTGGGCTTTTGCCCGCGCCCGACGATTGAAAGGCAGATTGCCCATCAGATGGCTTTGCAGCGTCGATGTGACCGCCGTTCGTTAGAACGGCGGAACAAATACATGAACGTGCAGATCTTCGGTACCAAAAAGTCCTTCGACACCAAGAAGGCCCAGCGTTATTTTAAGGAGCGCCGCATTAAGGTGCAGTTTATCGACCTTAAGGAAAAGGAGATGAGCAAGGGCGAGCTCACAAGCGTGATGCAGGCGGTCGGCGGCATCGACAAGCTGCTCAACCCCAGGGCCAAGGACGAGGAGACGCTCGCGCTCATCCAGCACCTCACCCCCAGTCAGCGCTTCGATAAACTGCTCGAGAATCAGCAGGTTCTAGCCGAGCCCATCGTGCGCAACGGCAAAAAGGCCACCGTCGGTTATTGCCCCGATGTATGGGGAGCCTGGGAGTAGCCTGTGTTATTTGCCAGCGCGTGGGTATAAGAGCAGGCGTTTGGCATAAGATTCAACTGTAAGCCATGTCTAACAAAGGAGGGCACATGCCCAACAAACCCGTGAAGATCATCATGCTTACCGGATACCTCGGTGCCGGCAAGACCACGTTGCTCAACCACATCCTCGCTAACGACGGCGGCATCCGCGCCGCCGTAATCGTCAACGATATCGGCGAGATCAACGTCGACGCCAGCCTCATCGCCGACGGCGGCCTTTCCGAGACCGACGACCTCATCCCGCTCACCAACGGCTGCATCTGCTGCACGCTTTCGGACGACCTGGCCAACCAGCTGCAGGGCATCGCCGATTCGGGCAACTTCGACTACATCATCATCGAGGCCTCGGGTATTTGCGAGCCCATCCCCATCGCCTACACCATCTCGAGCTTCTGCGACGAGGCCAAGGTGGGCGGCGAGCCCAAGCTCGCGCTCGACAACATCGTGGCCGTGGTCGACTGCGCCCGCATGTACGACGAGTTCAACGGCGGTCGCGACCTGCTC
This sequence comes from uncultured Collinsella sp., assembly GCA_900542235.1. Taxonomy (GTDB): domain Bacteria; phylum Actinomycetota; class Coriobacteriia; order Coriobacteriales; family Coriobacteriaceae; genus Collinsella. Next base: position 24,920 of record UQNB01000010.1, on the reverse strand, counting down.
GCCGAGGATATCGATGAGGACGACATCGAGAGCCTGCTTATTCAGCAGATCGAGTTTTGCTCCACGCTGATCCTCAACAAGACCGATACCGTCACGCCTGAGCAGATCGCCGAGCTCAAGGCCATCGTGCGCAGCCTGCAGAAGGACGCCGTGATTGTCGAGGCCCAAAACGGCGAGGTCCCCATGGAGGAGCTGCTCGACACCGACCGCTTCGACTTTATGCGCGCCTACAACTCCGCCGCCTGGATCGAGGCCATGGAGCATCCCGAGGAGCACGACGACCCCGAGGTGCTCGAGTACGACATCGAGACCTTTGTGTACTCCCGCCGCAAGCCGTTTGACCTGCAGAAGTTCACCGATTTTGTTGAGCAGGAGTGGCCCGACGAGGTCATTCGCGTCAAGGGCCCGCTGTGGCAGACCGGCGATCCGGACATGTGCTACATGTTTGAGCAGGCCGGCCACCAGATGCGTCTGATGGAGAACGGTCTGTTTGTCGACTCTGCGCCCGAGGGCGAGAAGCAGAAGATTATCGACGAGAACCCCGAGATCATGCAGATTTGGGACGACGAGACGGGCGATCGCATGACGAGCCTGTGCGTCATCGGCCGTCACATGGACAAGGATGCGCTCATCGCCGCCCTCGATGCCTGCCTGACCGACTGGCACCGCGCCTAGGTTTATCGAAGCGGGCATTTTCCGCCCACGTAACCGCCAAACCACCACGAAGGTGCCCTTCGTGGTGGTTTTTCGTTCTGAGCCAAGGAGATTCATGTTCAATATCGTGCTGTATGCGCCCGAGATTCCGGCCAATACGGGCAATATCGGCCGTACCTGCGTGGTTACCGGTGCCCGTCTGCATCTGGTGGAGCCGCTGGGCTTTTCGCTCGATGACAAGACGGTACGTCGCGCCGGCCTGGGCTACTGGCAAAACTTGGACGTGACCACCTATGCCGGCTGGGAGGATTTCCTTGCGCGCAACGGCCTCTCCCCCGCCGACGAGCGCCTGCATCTGCTGACCAAAAAGGCGCGCCGAACCTATGCGCAAAGTACCTACCGAGACGGTGACTATTTGGTCTTTGGCAGCGAGAGCTCGGGCATTCCCGAGGAGCTGCTCGCTGTGGCGCCCACGCGCTGCGAGCGCATCCCCATGCTGCGCGATTGTGACTCACTCGACAACGCCGAGGCCTGGGAAGCCCACGAGGAATCGCTCGGGCATACTGAGGACGGCCATGAGGCCATCCTTCGGCAGGATATCTGCGGCAATTTCGTCAATCCGGACGACTACCGCATCAGCGCACTCAACCTCTCCAACAGCGCCGCCATCGTCCTCTACGAGGCCCTGCGCCAGACAGGCTTTCCGGGAATGTGACAAAGGGACTGTCCCTTTGTCACATTCGGTTATAGGTAGCGACCGGTAATGCTTGCGGAGCAGGCTGCGATGTCGCCCGGCGTGCCGGCGCAGACGACTCGCCCGCCCGCATCGCCACCGCCCGGGCCCATGTCGATCACATAATCGGCGTTACGGATGAGGTCGAGGTCGTGCTCGATCACGATAACCGTGGCGCCCTTGGCAACGAGGCCATCAAACACGCTCAGCAGCACCTGAACATCGAGCGGATGCAGGCCGATCGTGGGTTCGTCGAACACGAATACGGCATCGTCCTGCACGCGGCCCATCTCGCTCGCAAGTTTAAGTCTCTGCGCCTCGCCGCCCGAGAGCGCCGGCGTGGGCTCGCCGAGCGTCAGGTAGCCCAGCCCCAGGTCGTGCAAGGTCTGCAGGCGCGCCTGAACTTTCTTGAGCCCCACCGTGGCGTCGAGTGCCTCGTCCACGCTCATATCCATAAGTTGCGGCAACGTGAGCAGGCTGCCGTCCTTGCCCTCGCGATGGATATGCGAGACGGCATCCGCATAACGCGAGCCACGACATGCAGGACAGACAATCTCGACATCGGGCAAAAACTGCACGTCAAGCGATATCGAGCCCGTGCCATCGCACGTGGGGCATCGCAAGGCACCGGTGTTGTAGCTAAAGGCACCCGCCTTATACCCCGCCGCCTTGGCCTCGGGCGTACGGGCGAAGGCGCGGCGCAGCTCATCATGGATGTCGGCATAGGTCGCTACCGTCGAGCGCACGTTGGCGCCAATGGGCGTGGCGTCAATCAGGTTGGCGCGCGCGATGCCCTCGGCATCGACCCAACGCACGTGCCTCGGCAGGCGCTCGCCGGCCGCTTGCGCCTTGAGCGCCGGGATGAGCGTCTCGAGCACCAGTGTCGTCTTGCCCGAACCCGAAACACCCGTCACCGCGACAAGGCGGCCGCGCGGGATATCGACTTCGAGTGGTTTGACGGTATGGATGGCATCGGTCGCCATGCGGATATGGCCTAGGTCGAACATTTCGTCGTCAGCCACCTGCGGGCGCAAGCGCTTGGGGTCCGAGCGCAAGAACGGCGCGATGCGGCTGTCCCTCGCGTGTTCGACCTCGTCTACCGTACCGGCGGCGATTACATGACCGCCGCCTGCTCCGGCAACGGGGCCCATCTCGACGAGATAGTCGGCTTCCGCCAGTACGCGCGTGTCGTGGTCAACAACAACCACGGTGTTGCCGTCATCCACCAGATCGCGCATCACGCCCACCAGGCCATCGACATTGGCAGGATGCAAGCCGATCGAAGGCTCGTCCAGCACATACAGCACGCCCGTCGATCGGTTGCGCACCACGCGGGCAAGCTGCACGCGCTGGCGCTCACCCGTGGAAAGCGTAGCACCGGCGCGGTCGAGCGAAAGATAATCGAGGCCCAGGTCGATCAGGCGACAGGCCGTGCTCAAAAACGAATCGCAGATGTCCGTCGCCATGGGCCGCATCTCGGTCGGCAAGGATGCGGGCACCCCGCGCACCCACTCAATCGCCTCGCCCAGTGTCATGGCCGCTGCCTGTGCCAGATTGATACCGCGCACCTGGGGCTGGCGTGCCGCCTCGGAGAGACGCGTGCCGCCGCAATCGCGGCATGGGCCCTCGCGCAAAAAGCGAGCCACGCGCTTAAGCCCCTTATCGTCCTTAACCTTGGCGAGTGCATTCTCGACGGTATAGACGGCGTTGTAGTAGGTAAAGTCGAGCGGCGTGGCGCCCTCGCCGTTTTTGGGAACGTAGAGAATGTGCTTCTTAACCGCCGGGCCATGGAACACGATGTCGCGCTCTTGAGGTGTGAGCTGGTTAAACGGCACGTCGGTGCGCACGCCCATCTCGCCAGCCACCTGTTTCATCAGATCCCACATGAGCGTGCCCCAGGGAAGCACCGCGCCCTCGTCGATGGTCTTTGACTCGTCGGGCACCAGGCTCGCCTCGTCCACTTCGCGCATGACGCCGGTACCGCCGCAGGTAGGGCACGCGCCGCCACTGTTAAAGGCAAGGTCCTCGGCACCCGGTGCATAGAACTCGCGCCCGCATGCGGGGCATGTGAGCGACAGGCCCGCGGCCACGTTAAGGCTCGGCTCCACGCGCGCCCCGCAATGCGGGCAGACGTGATGGGCGCAGCGGCTAAAGAGCAGACGCAGGCTATTGTTGAGCTCGGTCATGGTGCCAAAAGTGGAACGCACGCCCGGCACGCTGGGGCGCTGATGCAATGCGAGCGCCGCCGGCACGTGCAGCACCTCGTCCACTTGGGCGTGCTCGGCCTGCGTCAGACGACGGCGGGTATAGGTGCTGAGCGCCTCCAGGTAACGGCGCGAGCCCTCGGCATACAGAACCCCCAACGCCAGCGAGCTCTTGCCCGAACCCGACACACCGGCAATGCCCACGAGCCTTCCCAACGGAATGTCGATATCGATGTCCTTGAGGTTATGGACACGTGCACCGCGCACCTCGATAGCACTTGGTTGTTGCAACACCGTCATCGCTTCCCTTCCTGTTGATCGAATGTGACAAAGGGACAGTCCCTTTGTCACATTACTCGTGCCATAAAACACGATCTCGAATGTACTCGCCCAGCATGGGCACGGTAAACCGGACGAGGCCGTATCCGGCAGCCTCGATGACGCGCTCGCGAATCAGGCTTGCGCGATATTTACTCGCCCAGCTCTGGGTGCGATCGCAGCGCTCAATGATATCCGCCATGCGCGTCGGCTTACCCTCGTCAGCAGCCATGGCCTCGATAAAAAGACGCTGTGGACTGCGCAACCCATAATACAAGGGAGCGTCCACTGCTTCATAGAACTCGGAGACGGCATCGGCGTAGCCAGCCTCGACATCGCGCTCTTCAATGACCCGCGAGTCACGCCGGACAGCAGCCCGCCACATGTAATATCCCACCAGCTGGACCATATAGGGATGCCCCATGCTCTTGTGTGCTGCAAGGTCCGCCGTCTCCGCATCAACGCAAAGACCAGCGCCTTTGACCGTCTCGATATATGAATCGCGCACTTTGGGCAAAGAAATCGCCCCCAGCGTACGCTGCTGGGCGCGGCGCAAAAACGTTACGCTCGGCTCTTCGAGCAAGTCATCAACCATACTGGGCAAGCCGGCAAAAACCAGCGCAAGACCGCGCTGGTCGCTATCGAGCAAGCCCGTGACATCCTGATCTCCGAGCACTTGCTGATAGAGAACGGCAAGAGCCGCCAGCTCCTCGATAGACGCAGACTGCGCCTCGTCAATCGCAAACAGTATGCCCTTGCCTAGACCGAGCTTCTTGAGGCGCTCGTTGACCAGCCCTCGTAACGTCTCGCTCTTTGCTCGCGCCGCCTCGTCCGACATCCGGCCAAACGACGGCCCGAACTCCAATGACGTCACAACGGGTTTATTCGAGCGAAGCGCGTCGGCTAAGCGGTCGCATAAGCCAAGCGAAGCGGAATCGGAGATAACCGCCCATCCGCGCTCGCTGGCTAGACGTTGCAGCTCTCGCAGGAGAACCGTTTTGCCGCAGCCGCGGTTTCCCGTAATGAGCATGAGCCTACCCGGCGCTCCGGCGCCGTTATCGAGCCCTTCCTCGAAATCTTCGATGACCGACTCGCGGCCGATGAGTATCGGGGGCCGCTTGCCAGCCGTGGGCTTAAAAGGATTTGGATTCATGTCGGCCTCCTCGGATTGGCAAACCCTGCCTATAGTTATACCAACTTATACCGAGTTATACCAACAGCAGGTGACAAAGGAACTGCCCCTTTGTCACATGTGGCCGAAAAACTCGGCGTCTGCTGCTCGCCAGGGGCGGAAGGTAGAGGAATCGACCTTTACGTGCGCCGCGGCGGGTACGTCGTACCATTTGACCGTGTAGCCGGCGCCGTGAGAGCAAAAGACCGAGTCGGGCGTGTTGGGCAGATCGGCCTCGGGCTCATAGGCGGCCGTCTCGATTACGCGTTCGGCATCATGGCAAGCCGCATAACCGGCGAACTCCAGGTACAGATGACCGCGACCGCTCGTGTAGGCAGCCACCTCCAGCGCGTAATCCTGCACCTCGGATGCCGGCACGCGACCCATAAGCTTCGCCCGGTCTCCCGCCATCGTCGGCGGCTCGTACTCGGCACCCATGCGCGTGGCATCCGAGAGCGCCCGGCCCACGCACTCCCCCGGCACCTCGAGCTCAAAGTGGTACCACGGCTCCAACAGAACCGCCGCGCCGGCCTCACGCGCCTGCATCAAACCCTGACGAATCGCGCGGTACGTGGCCTGGCGAAAATCGCCACCCTCGGTGTGTTTGGCATGTGCGCGGCCGCCCGTAAGCGTAATGCGCACATCGGTGATGGGCGAGCCGGTCAGCACGCCCAGGTGATCGCGCTCCATGGCGTTGGTGAGTGCCAAACGCTGCCAGTTAAGATCGAGCTCGTCGGTCGAGGTCACGGTGCCAAACTGCACGCCCGAACCCGCTGGCAACGGCTCCAGGCGCAAATGCACCTCGGCATAGTGGCGCAGCGGCTCAAAGTGGCCCACGCCCTCGACCGGCTGCGAAATAGTCTCCTTATAGAGAATGCCACCAGGCTCAAACGAAACCGAAAGGCCAAAGCGATCGGCCAACACCAGCTGCACGACCTCGAGTTGCACAGCGCCCATCAACTGCAAATGAATCTGCTCAAGATGCGTATTCCAGCTTACGCCGAGCATAGGATCTTCGTCCGCCAACTCAGTCAGTGCTTTGAACACCGCTGGACATCGTGTTCGCCCGGAAGCACCGTATAGGTGAGGACCGGAGCGATGACGGGCGCATCGCCCGCGGGTTCCGCGCCCAGGGCGTCCCCTGGGCGAACGTGCGCAAGACCCGTCACGGCGCAAATACCGCCAGCAGCAACTTCTTGGGCAAGCTCATACTTCTCGCCGTTATAGATGCGTACCTGATCGACCTTCTGTTCCCACGCCTCGGCGCCGGAACGTCCGCCAATCATCTGTTTGGCATGCAGTGTGCCGCCGGTCACTTTAACCCAAGCCAAGCGCTCGCCGCGAACACCTTGGCTGACACGATAGACGCGCGCGGCAAACTCCGGGAGCCATGCCTGTTCGCGCATCAGCGCACATATGCCGTCCAGCAACTCGTCCACGCCTTGATCCTTGAGCGCCGAGCCGGTAAAGCAGGGAAACAACTTTCGCTCCGCGACCAACCGCGAAAGCGTGGCAGTCGAAAGCTCCCCTGCGTCGAGAAACTCCTCGAGCGCCGCCTCGTCCAACGCAGCAGCGTCCTCCTGAACGGCGCCGCCCGCCAGCAGTTCGTTGGCATCCAGGCAGCCCTCGGAAAGACGCTGCCCAAGCTGTGCCAGCAAAACATCGCGGCCGGGATTCTCCAAATCGATTTTGTTGATATAGATGAACGTCGGAATGTCATAGCGCGCAAGCAGGCGCCACAGGGTCTCGGTGTGCCCCTGCACGCCATCGTTGGCGCCTACCACCAGAATCGCGTAGTCCAGGGCACGCAGCGTGCGCTCCGCCTCGGCAGAAAAATCGACATGGCCGGGAGCGTCCACGAGCATAACGTGGGTGTCGCCATGGTCGAGCACAGCCTGCGACGAGAAGATCGTAATGCCGCGCTCGCGCTCGATCTCGTTCGTATCCAGATGCGAGTCGCCGTCGTCAACGCGGCCGCGCTTGCGAATGCGGCCCGCATTGAACAGCATGGACTCGGCCAGCGTGGTCTTGCCGGCATCGACATGCGCCAAGATTCCAACGACCGCTTGCTTCGTCATGGCTCTCCTCTTATTGCAAGCCCATCGCACGCGGCAACGGGCATCCTCGTTCCACACTGGATGATACAATTTACGGGCCGGCGGGCGAAGCGAGCCCTATCCCCCGACCGAGCTCATCGCCCTGCGTTGCCGCGCGGCGATTTTCGTAGGTTCGCGCCTTGCGAAAGCCGGCTTGCAAATCAGCGCAGCGAACGAAAATGGCCCCGGGTGGGACCATTTTCGTTCGCGCGAATTGTTGACACGCGCCCCTGCTCTTACGCCTCGCGCAGCCAGTCGAACGCAACACGCGGCGTGCCGTCCGAAACATACACGACGCCGGCGCGCTCGAACCCCGCTTTCATGCTCGCGCCCTGCATAGGCAGGTTGTCCGCGTGCGTGTCGATACGTAGGTGGTTGGCGCGCTCCTTGGCAAAGGCAAACATCGCAGCCGCGATACCGTGCACGGTGCCGTCGGATGCCACACGGTGCAGCACGGCGTACGGAGTGTCGCTACGCCATTGACCGTCCTCAATTACGTCATAGCACTCGTCCGGGCCCGGTAAAAAGGCAAACGTCGCCACCACGCGGCCGTCGACTTCGCACACATAGCTGCCACCGGCGGCGATATCGGCAGCCAGCTGCTCGGCAGAAGGCGTGCCCTCGGGCCACTGTGTGGCGTTGCCATGCGCGCGCATAAAGGCGCGGGCGGCGTCATAGATAGCCATGACGGCGGGAATGTCGGTCTCGAGGGTTTTTCTGATCATCACGCGGCGACCTCACGTTTATTGGTATCACTTTGATTGAGCAATGATACCAACGTTTGGAGAGGGGCGCGATGCAGATGGGAAGCAAAAAGCGAGCCGCTTGGTCAAAGGCCAAAAGCGAGTTTTTGGGCGCTGCCACCGGCGGCGATATGAGCGACCTGTTTGCGCGCGAGGACGAGCGCCGCGACGCCCTAGATGCCGAGCGCGATGAGGCCTGGCGATACAAGTCGTGCGAACGCAAAAACCGTTATGACACACGCGCCGAGGCCGAGGCCGTTATGGCCGACTGCGAAAACCGCGGGCGGCGCGGTTTGGCCTGCTACAAATGCGAATACTGCGGCGGATGGCACCTGACATCGCACCCTCGGAAATAAGCTCCGCATCGGCGCGACGCTCACGCAGCGCTGCCCATCGCGCGTAGGCTACGGGCGCGGCGGCACCAAAACATCGTAACGAACGGCCTTGCCCGCAAGTTGATAGCTCGGCTTAACGCCGGCAAGCAGCGGCCCCTTCATCGGCCGCTTGATAACAACCTTGCGCGGGCGCGGCGCAAGGGCAGCCTCGACCAGCGCCTCCTCATCGGCACACGGCTGTTCCAAATGGTGCAAGAGCTGGAACTTCTTTTTAACCGCCGCACTCTTGGTGCGCTCGGGAAACATGGGGTCCAGATACACCACATCGGGAGCCGCGAGCTCACCGCGCTCGACCAGCTCAGCCGTATGGCGAAGGCCGGCAATGCTGTCCTCGCCCGCATGTAAGCGCATGCGCGCCACGGCAGCCGCAAGCGCCGGATCATCCGCCGCGCGGTCCAAGGCATCCTGCAACAGCGCCGCGATCACGCAATCCTGTTCATACAGATCGACGGTAAAGCCCGCGGCCGCCAACAACAGCGAGTCCTCGCCAAAGCCTGCCGTGGCATCTATCGCCCATGGTTGCTCGATGCCTTTTGTGCGCGCAGCCTTTACCAGCAACTCTTGTTGCAGACGGCCCTGTTTAAGCCGTGGAAGCATGCGGCCAAAATCGGCACGCAACTCCATCGTGCCGTCGGTGAGCGTAAGGCCCTCGGACGTCCGCACGAGCTCGAGCCCTGCCGCCCGAGCAACAGAAAAGGGATCGGCGACACCCATGGACACTCCTTAACAAGCAAAACGAATACGTGAGCGCCGTTTATATCGGCACCCAACCGTCCGCTATTGTCCCACATGCGACATGGCCCACAGCATCCCAATGCAAAGCACCGCCATCAATCCCGTGCACACGGCAGCGATCACAGAATCACCCATGCGCCTTCCCAACGACCGCGGCTCACGCACTTGCCCTGCTCCGTACATCATGGCTCCTCCTTGAGACCAGCTCCTTGTTACGGCCTCATCATCTCAGTGCCGCACATGAGCTGCCATCGATTTGGCTTACGTCCAGCTTTCCTTTTTGAAAGGTTGGGTTGGGCTGCGCGGGCTCAAGGCGCTTTCAGGCGCATGCATCGCCGCGTTGAACTACAATGTGCTTCACCATATGTGCAGCACATGAGGTGCGCCAGGTTGGCGTACTCGTATCGAAAGGACCAGCCATGAGCTCCGCTCGCAAGACTCTCAAAATCCTTGCCCTCGTCTACTTTGTTTTGGGCATCGCCAGCCTCGTCATCGCCGGCGTCGGTATCGCCAGTGGCAACCTCGATTCCACGTACGGGTCAAACGCCATGCTCGCCGCGGTCGTGCTGGTCGCCAAGGGCGTTGTCGATCTTGCCGCAGGTGTTGCAGGCATCAAGGGTGCCAACAAGCCTTCGCAGGTGGATGGCGCGTTTAAGCTCGGCATCGTTGCCGCAATCGCCACGATTGCGCAGGCCGTGCTCACGCTTCCCGCGCTCGGCGGCAGCTCCGTCAATATCGTCTCCTTTGTCATCGTGGTGTACGACCTGTTCTTTGTTCAGCAGGCACACGCCGTTAAGGCCGAGAACAAGGACCGCCTGTAAGCGCTCGTTTCTCATAACCTCTGAAGCCAAGCAACTAAAAAGGGCCGATCGCGCAGCAACGCGGTCGGCCCTTTACGTTTGCCCAGATAAAACCTACCAAAATAAACCTGTCCCTTTTTGGTAGGTTAGTGGCGGTACTCGGCGATGATGAAGTCGATGTCGGTTTGAAGGGTGTCCAGGTTTGCCAGGCGCTCTTTATCGGCAGGGCGCGTGCGGTAGTAGTACGGCGTCATTTGGAACACCGCCTCGATGTCAGCCTGGGTCTGGAGCGTAATGTTCGCAAACACCCGCTGCGTTCCGACCAACTCGAGTTCAGTGGTCTTCGGCAGCTTCTCGTCATTGAGATATGGCGTGTCGTAGAGCACCTCTTTGAGGCCAAACAGATGCCGAGCACCCGGCACCACGGTATAGAGCGAGCCCTCTGGCGCCAGCACGCGGGCAAATTCGCGCTCGTTAAAGGGGGCAAAGAGCTCGGTCACCATATCGAAGGCGCCATCGGCCACGGGGATAGCCTTCATGTTGGCCACGAAGTAGGTCGCATCGCCGCGCTTGGCGGCCAGGCGCACCATCTCTTTGCCCAGGTCGAAACCGTAAGCATCTACGCCCGGCACCGCACCCATGGCGCTGGTGTAGTAGCCCTCGCCACAGCAAATATCGAGCAGCGTCATGGGGCAGTTCGTAGACGCGGCACGTCCAGACACCCGCTCGCGCACCAGCTCGACCATCGCATCGCGCAACGGCGCGTAGTATCCACGGTTCAGAAAGTCACGACGGCTGCGCGCCTGCGACTTGGGATCACCCATGGAGTCGCCGCTCTTGGACGAGCGCAGCAGATAGAGATAGCCCTCGCGCGCACGGTCAAATCGGTGTCCGCCCGCGCATGCAGCACCGCGCTCGTCGTCCACCAACGGTTCATGGCAAACGGGACACAACAACATGGCAACTCCTTAGCGCGAACAACACAACGCCCACCATTGTCGCACGCCTTCCCCACCTAGTCATAGAAGAGACAAGGAGTGTCCCCAGCTGCCGGCAGAAAAGGAACGTCCCTAAGTGCCGGCTGGCTGCATTAGGAGTATCATCGTCTGCGCAAATAAGCACGAAAGAGCATATTAGAGATTGAGAGCGTATGGCAGACACCGCATCTAAGCACATTGACATGACTACCGGCTCGCTGTGGCGCAATATTCCCCTGTTCGCCTTCCCCGTAGCCGCCACGAGCATCTTGGAGCAGCTGTCGAACCTCATCGCCACGGTCATCATCGGTAACTTCTCGGGCGACCAGGGAACCCTCGCCATGGCGGCGGTCGGCTCCAATGTTCCGCTTACCAGTCTTATGCTCAACCTTTTTATTGGCATGTCGCTTGGCTCCAACGTGGTCATCGCCAACGCTATCGGCCGCAACGATCAGAACATGGTCAAACGCGCCGTCCATACCTCGATTTTAATGGCGCTCGTGGGCTTTGTCGTCATCGCACTGGGCGAGATCTTTGCCGAGCCCATGCTCGCTGCGCTCAACGTGCCTGCCGAGACCATGCCGCTCGCTTCGCTCTACCTGCGCGTCTTTTTGCTCAGCATGCCCTCGATCTTACTCTACAACTTTGAGGCCGCGATCTTCCGCTCCGTCGGCATCACCCGCATGCCGCTGCAGGCACTTGCCGTGTCCACCGTCCTCAACATTGGCCTGGACCTCATCTTTGTCCCCGTACTCCACTGGGGCGTCGCGGGCGTCGCCATCGCTACCGCCATCGCCTACACCGTCAGCGCCGCTACGCTCTTTATCCGCCTGCTCAAGACCGACTCCGTCGTCCGCGTCACCCCACGCGACTTAGGCTTAGACCCCGTCGCCCTCAAGCGCATCGTCAAGATCGGCCTGCCCGCCGGCATCCAAAGCGCTGTCTTTGCCGTCGCCAACATCATCATCCAGTCCGCCATCAACAGCTTGGGCACCGAGGTCATGGCGGCATCGAGCGCTGCCATGAGCCTGGAGTACGTGTGCTACAACCTGCTCAACAGCTTTAGCCAGGCCTGCACCACCTTTGTGGGACAAAACCACGGTGCCCGCCAAATCGACCGCTGCACCAAGACGCTCAAGGTCTGCCTGGTCGAAGGCGGTATCGTCGCGCTCACCACCATCGTCATCATCGTAGGCTTGGGACGCGAAATCCTGGCGCTGTTCAACAGCGACCCCAACATCGTCTCGATCGGCTATATCCGCGTGTGCTCGATCTTCCCTGCCTACGCCTTTAGCATGTTCTACGAAAACATGTCCGGCTACCTGCGCGGCTTTGGCATCTCGCTCATGCCCGCCCTCATCACCATGATCTGCGTCTGCGGCATCCGCTTCTATTGGGTATTCTGCGTGTTCCCGCACTTCCGCACCTTTGCGAACATCATGATGGTCTACCCCATCAGCCTGGGCACCACAGCATTCTTTATGGTCGTGGCGGTGCTACTTTGCCACCCGGCACGCACCTACCGTCTAGCACAAGCCAAAGCGACAGCCCGCTAATCGCCACGCTCAACGTCACGCCAGTCATTAATTGACAATATGCGAGCTCATATAGTCGATAAAGTGCCTCGTGGCGATAGGCATGGTGTCCCAGCTGCGCCAGGCCGCCACTACGTCGCGCGAGGGGGCATGCACGATGGGACGTACGCGAATATCGGCCTGCATGCCCTCGACGGTACGGCGATACAGCATGCTCACGCCTAGGCCCTCCTCCACCATCGCCATGATGGTGTAGTCGTCGGTCACCTCGCTCGTCACGTGCGGCGACAGCCCATGCGCCGCGAATGCATCGAGCACCAGGCTCTGTTCGCCCTCATCCAGCAGCACAAACGGCTCGGACGCCAGGTCGGCGAGCGTCACCTTTTCCTTTGCCGTCAGCGGATGCGCGGTCGGCAGCAGCGCCACCAACTCGTCGTGATAGACCACGCGCTTCTCGAGTCCAGCGGTAAATCCGCGCGCCGTAAAGCAAAAGTCAACCACGCCATCGTGCACCCACTGAGCGTTGCGCGTGTAATCGCCCTGCTTGAGGGTGAAGTGCACGCCCGGGTGCAGGGCCCCAAAGTCGCGAATCACGCGCGGCAACACGGTACGACTCACGTTGGTAAACGTCGCAATACGAATATCAGTCGAGGAGAGTCCCAGCAACTCCTGGCGCTTGCCCTCGAGCTCAGCCTCGGCAGTTACGATCTGGCGCAGATACGGCAGATACTGTTTGCCGTCGCGCGTAAGCGACACGCCCTGCTTGCCGCGCTCGATAAGCGTGGTACCCAGCTCGCGCTCGAGCGCCTTGACAGCCTGGCTCACCGCACTTTGCGTATAGCCCAGCTCGTCGGCCGCACGTTTCAGGCTGCCGCAATCGACCACCATACATACAATCTGATACCGCGATGCCATCGTGCCTCCACATCGATGTAGCCGTAAAACGTTTTGCCAGGGCTTTTTCTGACAACATTAGTATTTCTTAATCATACTGAAGATACATTCGCTTTACTACATCCACATCTGGGAGCAGAATCCTTTTTGCGAAACCGTTCTGTAACAAAAGGAGTCCCATGGATCGCAAAAAAGCAATCGCGCTCTCGTTTTCCGTTCCCGTCGCATGGGGCTTTTCGTACCCCCTCATGAAGATCGGCATGGACAGCATGAACGCCACGAGCATCGTTGCGCTACGCTGCATCATCGCCTTTGCGGCCTGTCTGCTGCTCTTTCACAAGCACGCGCTGCGCATCAACCGTGACCTGATGGTTCGCTCCGCCATCATCGGCGCCATCATGGCAACCGAGCTCACCTGCATGTGCCTGGGTTCCAGCCTCACCTCCGCCTCAACCGCCGGCTTTTTGCAGAGCCTGACGGTCGTAATCGTGCCGTTTGCCAACGCCGCCCTGCTGCGCCGCGCCCCCGAGCGCAAAGTTCTCGTCGGCACCGCCATCGTCACCTGTGGCATGCTGCTGCTCTCGGGCGCCGACTTCACCAGCCTGAACCCGGGCGCGCTCATCATGTTGCTCTCAGCCTTTATCTATGCCAGCCACATTATCGTAGCCAAGCGCTTTGTCGAAGAAGTCGACCCGCTGGCCCTGGGCGTTTGGCAGCTTGGCTTCGGCGGCTTATTCTCGGGTATCGCCGCATTCACCTTTGGCGGTTTCACGCTTCCCGGCACGCCGGGCGAGGTCGTGGTCGTCATCGCGCTCGCACTCATCTGCTCTGCCTACGGCTTTATCACCCAGACGCTCGTACAGCCCCACGTGCCCGCCGAGACCACGGGCTTTGCCTTCTCGCTCGAGCCGGTCTGCTCCGCCGTCTTCTCGTTTTTCCTGGTTGGCGAGGTCCTGAGCCCCATCGCCTTCTTTGGCGCCGCCCTCATCCTCACCGGCGTCATGGTGGCAACCGTCGAGCTCCCGCGCCTTCGCTCGCAAGGACACGCTCACATGGCAGGAGCACCCGAGCGCGTCTCGTAGACCCCACTCTTCATACAGCCGCGGCATAAAGGCAACCGGTGCGCCTTTACAATAGATGCCGACATAGCATCTGCCATAAAGGAGTTCCATGGACACCGCAACGCGCGACCGCAACATAGCAGCTTGGGTGGGGGGCGAGCCGCCGCCGGCTTATAGATGGGGCTCACATGGTACTTTGGGGGGGTGCCGCCCCCCCAGCCGGTACGTGACACGACGAACCAGCTGCTCGAGCGCATCGCCCTTTTGCGTGCCGAGCAGACCATCTACCCGGCACAAGACGACATCCTCAATGCCCTCGCCTACACGCCGGCAGACCACGTCAAGGTTGTCATCTTGGGTCAAGACCCCTATCACGGACCCAACCAGGCAATGGGGTTGTCGTTCTCGGTCCCCGCGTCGCAAACCAAGTTGCCGCCGAGCCTGCGCAACATCTATAAGGAACTCAACGCCGATCTGGGTTGCCCCATTCCCGCCACGGGAGACCTAACCCCATGGGCACAACAGGGCGTCCTGCTCCTCAACACTACGCTCACCGTGCGTGAGCATGCCGCGAATTCGCACGCCAAACTGGGCTGGAGCACGCTCACCGACTACGTTATCGAACGCTGCTGTCAGCTGCCCCAACCGGTCGTCTTTTTGGCATGGGGCCGCTTTGCCCAGCAAATGGTTGAGGGCAAGCTCGACGCGATCGGCGCGGGCAAGGCAACCGGCAAGTTCTGCCTAGCTTCTACGCACCCCTCGCCGCTTTCGGCCAACCGCGCCACGGCAGAACTCCCCGCCTTTATAGGGTCGCGCCCCTTCTCGGCAGCCAATCGGCTACTCGAACAGCACGGCTCGACCCCCGTCAACTGGACTTGCCTCGGCTAAAAATCAATACATCAAAAACGCGCCCGACGGATTTCCATCGGGCGCGTTTTCTACTCGGGCCAGATAAACTGGGTGCGGCCGGCCTCGCCGCCATCGATCAGCAGGCTCTGCCCGGTCATAAACCGGTTGGTCACGCCCACAAAGTAGATCCACTCGGCGATCTCTTGGGCGGTGGCCCAGCGTTTAAGCGGCGTGAGCTCCATAATCTGGTTCCACAGGTGCTCGTCTTCCATCACGCAACGGTTGAGCGGCGTGATAACGCCGCCCGGGTCCACACTGTTGGCGATGGCCTGCGGTGCTAGGCGGTTTGCAAGGTTCTTGGTGTAGGCGATAACGCCGCCCTTGCTGGCGGCATAGGCGGGAAACTCCGATCCCGTATGTCCGCTCGCCGACCCCACATTGACCACGGATTTGATAGCCGCTGTCGGCTTGGCGGCAAGCCCCTCCCCCACAAAGGCGTAGCGTTCGGTCACGTTGATGGTGCCACACAGGTTGGCGGCAATGTCGTCGGCCGAATCCTGCGTACCGGCAACGTTCACGATTACTTGAGGCTCAAGGTCGCCTGGAAACGAGTCAGGCTCGCGGACATCAACGATCAGATGGCGGTAGCGCTCGTGTTCGATCGCCGCCGGCAGCAGATCAAAGCCCACGACCTCGTGGCCCTCGTCCAAAAAGCGCTGCACGCACGCGGCTCCGATACCGCCCGAAGCGCCCGTGATCAAAACCCGCATGCTTGCTCCTTAGGCGGTTGCGTGACGCTCGAGGTACTCGGCACCCACATTCTCGCGCTCCCAGCCGCGCACGACCTTGTAGCCCACGGGGCTCAGGAAGACCTCGCACAGCAGCTCGGCAACAGCGCCGGTCAGCGAGCACATAAGAACCTGCACCCAGGTCCAACCAAAGAACGTGTGGCTCACCACAATGGCAAAGACCAGGTTGTCGACAAACTGGCCAACACCCGTGGACACATAGGAGCGGAAGGCGAAGCTCGCAAAGTTATTCTTTTTGAGCATACGGCCGAGCGACTGGTTGAGCGTGGAGTTAACCACGGCAGAAACGAGCATTGCCAGCGAAGAGCCCAGCACCACGTACCAGGTGCCGCCAATGGTGGCGTTAAGGGCGCTGTTGACCTCGATCATGCCCGTGTCGTAGTAGGCGCCCCACATGCCGGGCGTGAGCGAGCATGCCCAAAAGCACAGGCTCACGGCCAGGTTGACCAGCAGCGCGAGGATAGAGATTTTGATGGATGCCTTGGCGCCAAAGCGCTTGCAGATCATGTCCTGGCACAAAAACGAAACCCAGCTCACCACAAAGCCGCAATCGAGTGCCAGATACGGCAGGGTGATGAGCTCTTTGTTGGCCAGTAGGTTCATCATGATGACGCTCACGAAAAACAGCGAAACCGTTGCCGCGGGAATGCTCCGCAACAGGACCTTGTAGTCCTCCATGACCTTCTTGATCATTGTGTACTCCTTTGGTTTTAGGTTTAACGAGCAGGATATCGGACCCGAACTGCTCGGACGCCCCGGTCTTGAGACGACGGTGGGTATGATAGCCGCTCACACGGCATCAGGCAAGCAAGCGGCGCGGCAGCCCCGCAGGGCCACCGCGCCGATGCGTTAAAAGGCTACGTTGCCAAACTCCGACAGGATAAGGTCGGGGTTGTGGTCGGTTGCCCAATCCACGTTCCACGGGCTCGTGAACAGCAGCAGCTTACCGCCGCGCATGTCCTCGACGCGCAGGGTGTCGCGCGTGAGCGAAAGGCCCGGGATATCGATGGTATCGGGGTCGTTCTGGATCCAGCGAATGTCCGTATAGGGCAGCGGCTGGCGACGGACCTCAACACGGTACTCGGCCTTGAGACGGCGCTCGAGCACCTCAAACTGCAGCACGCCGACCACGCCCACGATGACGCTCTCCATGCCGGCACCCAGCTCGCGGAAGATCTGGATGGCACCCTCCTGGGCAAGCTCCTCCATGCCCTTGACGAACTGCTTGCGCTTGAGCGTGTCGACCTGCGTAATACGAGCGAACATCTCGGGGGCAAACGTCGGGATCTGCGGATACTGCACATGGCGCTTGCCGGAGCACACGGTGTCGCCGATACTAAAGATACCCGGGTCGAACAGGCCCACGATATCGCCCGCGTACGCCTCGTCCACGATGGCGCGGTCATCGGCCATCATCGACGTGCCCGTGGCAAGCTTAAGCTTGCGGTTGCCCTGCACGTGGAAGGCGTCCATGCCGCGCTCGAACTTGCCCGAGCAAATGCGCACAAAGGCGATGCGGTCACGGTGGTTCTTGTCCATGTTGGCCTGAATCTTAAACACAAAGCCGCTAAAGTCATCGCGACAGGGATCGACCGGTTCGCTGGTGAGCGTATCGGTGTAGGCGCGCGGCGTCGGGGCCAGACGCAGGAACTCTTTAAGGAAGGGCTCCACACCAAAGTTGGTGAGTGCCGAGCCAAAGAACGCCGGGCTCAGCTTGCCGCAGGCCACGGCATCCAAGTCGAGCTCGTCGCCGGCGCCATCGAGCAGCTCGATGTCGTCCATCAGGTTCTTATGGTTCTCCTCGCCGATAAGCTCGTCCATGGCGGGGTCGCCCAGCTCGGCCTCGACCTCGGCAACCTTCTTGGTGGCGTTGGCATGGCCGTCGCCCTCAAAGGCGATAACGCGACGGGTCTGGCGATCGAACACGCCGCGGAAGTTGCGACCGCTGCCGATCGGCCAGTTCATGGGATACGTATTGATGCCCAGGACGTTCTCGATCTCTTCCATGAGCTCAAACGGATCGCGAGCCTCGTGGTCGAGCTTGTTCACAAAGGTGAAGATGGGAATATGGCGCAGCGTACAGACCTTAAAGAGCTTTTTGGTCTGGGCCTCGACGCCCTTGGCACCGTCGATGACCATGACCGCGGCGTCGGCAGCCATAAGGGTACGGTAGGTATCCTCCGAGAAGTCCTGGTGGCCGGGGGTATCGAGGATGTTGACGCAGGCGCCGTTATAGGTGAACTGCAGTACCGAGGAGGTAACGGAAATACCGCGCTCCTTCTCGATGTCCATCCAGTCCGAGACGGCATGCTTGGCCGAGCTCTTGCCCTTGACCGAGCCGGCAGTCTGGATGCTGCCGGTATAGAGCAGCAGCTTCTCGGTAAGCGTGGTCTTACCGGCGTCCGGGTGGCTGATGATCGCGAATGTGCGGCGCGACGAGATTTCATCCGACAGGCTTGCCATGCGGATCCTTTCTTGCATTGAGTGCATTACGTCGATGTAACCGCACTATTGTAGCCGCGAAATCCCGCCATAGGGCGCCTATCAGGACAAATACATCAGTCAGAACGTGAACGGCTAGTTATCGAAAGTATTCTGCAGCAGACTGTCTCTATCTGTAACAGCAGAGCTTATTTGCCCCCCTATCTGTTACAGATTGAGACAAACAAACCTGCCCGCCGACACAATCTCAATCTGTAACACCTGACCGCCCAAATTGGGTCTAGCTGTTACAAATCGAGATAAACGGAAAGGCAGGCAGCCAATGTCTCGTTCTGTAACATCTAGCCGCGCAAATCGACTCTTACTGTTATAGATTGAGACAAATAGGCAGGCGGGCAAATAACATCTCAATCTGTAACAGCAGGCGACCCAAAACGGGCCCAGGTGTTACAGATTGAGATTGTTTTGGAGCAAGCGCAGTGCCGATGGGCTATTCCACATTTAGCTCTTGCATAACTGTGCATAGTGTATATATACTGTGCTTACCGGTTATATACACGTGTAGCCCAACAGCTAAGGAGCCGCTGTGGACATCATCCTATCCAATTCGAGCGATAAGCCCATCTACGAACAGATATCCTCGCAAGTCAAAGCTCAGATCTTATCGGGTACGCTCGCTGCGGGAGCCAAACTCCCCAGCATCCGTGCACTCGCGAGCGATCTTGGCGTGAGCGTCATCACCACCAAGCGCGCCTACGCCGACCTGGAGCAGCTCGGGTTTATCTGCACCGTGCAGGGCAAGGGCTGCTTTGTCGCCGAGGGCAACCAGGAGCTCTTGCGCGAAAACCAGCTCTGCCATATCGAAGAGCTACTTGCGAAAGCGGCAAGCCAAGCCGAAACTCTGGGCGTCACGCGCGACAAGCTGCACGAGATGCTCGACCTGGTAGCCCCCGAAACCATGCAGTAGCCATCTGCAAGAAAGGCTATACCATGCAAAACTTGCTAGAACTCAAAGGTATCTCACGCCGTGTGAGCGACCGCTTTTCACTACGCGACGTCACGCTCGCTGTGGAGCCCGGCCAGATCGTTGGCTTTGTAGGCGCAAACGGCGCCGGCAAGACAACGACCATTCGCGCCGCGCTCGGGCTTATAAAGCTCGATGCCGGCGAGGTGCACCTGTTTGGGCAGCGCTGTGGCGCCGACGCGCCCGATGAGTCGCAACGCCACCTGCACTCCCGCGTCGGCCTTGTCCTGGACACGTGCCCCTTCCCTTCCACACTCAAGGTGACCGAAGTTGAGGCACTCGTAAGCCCGGCGTACCCCACCTGGAGCCACGACGCCTTCGCCAGCCTCATCGACCGATTTGTCCTCGACCCCAAGACAAAGGTCAAGGACCTCTCCCGCGGCATGGGCATGAAGCTGCAACTTGCCTGCGCGCTCAGCCACAAGGCCAAGCTGCTCGTTTTGGACGAAGCCACCGCGGGCCTCGATCCCATGGCACGCGAGGAGCTGCTCGATGAGCTGCTCGCCTTTGTCGCCGACGGCCAGCACAGTGTGCTGCTCTCGAGCCACATTACGTCCGACCTCGATCGCGCCGCCGACCGCGTCATCTGCATCGATAACGGTTCGATTGTGTTTGACCTGCCGCGCGAGGACATTACCGACCGCGCCGGCATCGCTCACTGCACCCAGGCGCAGGCCACCGAGCTTATGGCTTGCGTCGAAGGCACCCGTGCCGCCCACCACGCCTACAGCGTGGACGTGCTCGTGCCCAACCGTCGCGAAGCGCTCGAGGCCTTTCCCGAGATTCCCTGCGATCGGGCAACCATTGATGACTATCTGCGCCTCATGCTGAAAGGGGCTTCGAAATGAAACGCGCCTTTATGTCCGAGCTCGCCATCGTTCGCTCGCTTGCCCCAAGCATTGCGGGTGTCGGCTTGTTCATATTCGTCGTGCTGACCCTTGCCAACGCATCGGACGGCGATTCCGGCATGAGCGCCGGCGCCTGCGCGGTCAGTGCCATGTCGCCCATCATGGTCATGAGCTCGCTGGCCGGCTTCGACAATCAAAACGGATGGGAGCGTTATCGGGCAACGCTGCCCCTCTCGCGCAAAGACATTATTTGTGCCCGTTACCTGAGCGTTATTGTCTTCTCCGCCGTCATGGCATGTGCAGCTACGCTTTTGAGTATCGTCGCCATCCCGCTCTTCAACAGCGCGGGCATTCCTTCGACGGGACAGACGGTCTTTGAAATCGCAATCGCCTCGGCAGCATCGATGCTCATCTCCCTCATGATGGTGTTTTTGGCGCAGCCGCTGTTCTTTCGCCTTGGACACATGGAGGCGCTGCGCCTATCCGTTGGCTTGTTTGCCCTGCTCGGGTGCCTTGCCATGGCCACGCTGAGCTCCTCCAACCCCATTAGCAACTGGCTTATGTCGATTGCCGGAGCGAATCCCGACCCTGCCGTTCTGGGCTGTCTGTGTGCAGGCATCGCCGCACTTGCCCTCGCGCTATGTGCAATCAGCTGCGCCGTCAGCACCAAGGTTTATCGAGTACGCGACCTGTAATCGACAGCCAAAGGGCTTGGGCTGCACGCCACCTCATTTACTAGATAAGACGAAGCAGCAACAACGCCGCCGCCCTTCGAAGCATGCCGTTTAGCTCTTGGCAACCAAAGAAAGACCGACGGCATATTGAAGGTGAATGGTTTTCCGCGAAGTGAACGAGTAAAATCAGCGCCCCGTATCATCGACATTTTTAAGGACTTAATTCCTGCGGTTTTTGCCTAAAAATCCTGCGGTATTATTCGAAAAAAGTGTGCATGCTCCAGGGGTCCATATTTACTCGTTCACTTCTCGGAAAAACATTCACCTTCAATTCGAGCCTTAACCAAATGGTTCCCCGGAACATGGCCCCCGTCTCGCCGCGGCCATATCAAACCTTCATGGTGGGACGGTATCCTCATGTCCATAAAACTCGCAGGATAAACCCATTATCCAAGGAGGCACCGCACCCGTGTCGTGGGTTGTCGCAGCATTTGCGTCAGCATTCTTTGCCGGCATCACATCCATCTTGGCCAAATGCGGCATCAAGCAGACCGACTCCGATGTCGCGACGGCCATTCGCACCTGCGTGGTGCTCGTTTTCGCCTGGGCAATGGCGGGCATTTCTGGATCCATTGGAACCATTGGCAGCATCGAACCCAGATCCTGGCTCTTTCTCGTCCTCTCGGGACTCGCTACCGGTGCTTCGTGGATTTGTTACTTTAAGGCGTTGAGCATCGGAAATGTCAATAAGGTCGTACCGGTCGACAAGATGAGCACCGTGCTCGCCGCGCTGGTCGCCATCGCGCTTTTTGACGAGACGAGCAACCTTGCGGTTAAGCTCGTGGGAACCGCTGTCATCACCCTCGGCACGTTTTTAATGATCGAGAAGAAGCAGTCCGCCGAACCCGAGCAGCAGCAAGACCGAACCTGGCTCGCTTACGCCTTCGGCGCCGCCGTGTTCGCGGCACTCACCTCCGTCCTCGCCAAGATCGGCATCGAAGGCGTCGAGTCAAACCTGGCCACGGCAATCCGCACCTGCGTGGTACTGGTTATGGCATGGGCAATCGTGGCAGCCAAGGGAAAACTGGAGCAGGTCGCACACGTTGACCGGCGCGAACTCACATTTCTCGCAACATCGGGCATCGCGACTGGAGCATCGTGGCTGCTCTATTACTATGCCATCGCTGCAGGCCAGGTGAGTGTCGTGGTGCAGATCGACAAACTATCGATTGTCGTATCGGTGCTATTTGCGCGCCTGGCATTCAACGAAAAACTCTCCCGCCGCAGCGCCATCGGTCTCGTCCTCATCGTACTGGGCACCGCCGCGCTTGCAATTTGGAAGTAGCGCCGATACCGAACGAAATCCAGTCCACCCGCAAATCCGTGGCAAACGGCATGTCCCCGGCGTGCGCTACCGCGCTACTTGCGCAGCGGCTTGGGCAGCGGAATGCCGGCGGCGATAACGGCGGCGATGATCATGCAGACAATCCCCTTGAGCGGGAAGCACATGAGCAGCAGGCCCACGACCATGACCGGCTGACGCATAACGGCGCCCATCGTCGAGGCCGTGCAGACGGCGACGCAAAAGACCGGATCGGCGCCGGTAAGAATGGCAAAGCCGTAGCCCAGGCTTACGCCCGAGAAGATGACGGGGAAGAAATGGCCGCCGCGCCAGCCAAGGTTGATAAGGGCGGGCGTCAGCATGGCCTTGACCAGACCGGTCGCGATAAGCACGCCGGCGGGAATGGTGAGGTAGGTCTCCATAAGTACATCGGCCTGGGTCTCACCGGCAAACATGGTGTAGGGCAGGACCGTGCCGCAGATGGCGAGCGCTAGACCGGCCAGCATTGCCTTAACGACAGGGTGCTCCCCCATCGCGTGCGCTAGGGCCTCGCTCGCATGCTCAGAGACAAAGTACAGCCAACCGCATACGGTGCCGACCAACGCCAGCGGAATGAGCCAGACAAGTTCCAGGCTGCCCACCTCGGCGGACTCGAACCTGGGCATGCCCATGCCGCCGCCCATGAGCTGGCCGAGCAGCAGATAGGTGCCCAGACCGCCGGCAATCGCAATGCCGTAGACCATGGTCTTCTGTGCCTTGGGAAGCTTGATGGTGATCTCGTCGGACGCGGACTCATCGTCATTGGCACCCTGGCCGTCGGCGCTACCGGCAAGCGGCGCCACAAAGCCAAAGACGGGCGCGGTAAAGAGCGCCGTCAGCGCGGCCTGGGTGCCCAGTAGCGTGAGCTCCCTAAACTCGGCGCCAAAGCGGCGCATGCGGTCGCCGACCCAGCTGCACAGGCCCGCGATAACGCCGGTCAGGCCGGCTTCCGGTCCAATACTTCCGCCAAACAGCAGCGGCAGCAATGCCGCGAGCGAAAGCTTGCCCAGGTTGTCGTACGGGTAGCGCCCGTCTTGCTTAACCTTTGCCATCACCTGGTTGAGGTCGTCGGTCTTGGTGCCCGTAAGCTTTTCGTACAGACCGATTAACAGGCCGCCCAGTAAGCAGACGAAAAACGGGTACGGCAGAAAGCCAAACGGGCCGCTGGCAAGCTCGGGCGAAGTGACGCCCAGCGCGTGCGGAATCTCGGTCCATAGATAGTCGATACCGTGCTCCATCGCAAAAAAGAACAGCCAGACCGCGGCGCCTGCGAACGCACCGGTCACGGCAACGCTAACTAAAAACAGTGCTCGGTTTTTGGGCTTTGCAAGGCTATCCATCGGGTCCTCCCGCGGTCAAAATCGACAAGGATACGTTTTATTGTAGAGCGAGCGTTGCCCGAACGAGCCAACCGTCTGCGCTGCAAACGGCACCATTGGGAGTCATAGTGGGGCAGGCTCAAGACTTATCCGTTGATAATCGAGGCAATCTCGCGCAAATCGTCGGCAAAGTAGATTCCGTGCTGCCGCCTCGGGCTCGAAAGCCCTTTATCAATCATGTGCTCGAGCAGCGCCTTAAGATCGTTGTAGTAGCCCCCGAGGTTGTACAGGATGCACGGCGCACTCAAGTGCCCCAACGACACGGCGGACATGACCTCGGCAATCTCCTCGAGCGTGCCCGTACCGCCCGGGAAAGCGATGAACGCGTCGCCGAGCTCGATCATCTTGGCCTTACGCTCGGCCATGTCACTCGTCACGATGAGGTCGTCAATACCGTCGTGTTGAAACTCTGCCTCGATAAAAAAGCTCGGCTCAACACCCGTCACGTGTCCACCCGCCTCGAGCACGCTATCGGCAAGCGCGCCCATCAGGCCCGACTTGGAGCCGCCGTATACCAGCGCGTGGCCGTTGGAGCCAATCCACGTGCCGAGCTCTCGCACTGCAGGCAGAAACGCCGGGTCGTTGCCGACGCTCGCGCCCAGGTACACCGTGATGTTCATATGCAATCCCCCTCGTCGTGACGCGCGGCACCCGTTCTATCGTTGCCGGCGACGGTACTCGCGCACGCGGCGCGACAGGTCAGCGAGCTCGTCACGATCGAGCTCTTCCAAATGCTCAAGATCGTCCATAAAGCGCACCATGGTGTCCTTTTGGCGCAGTTTAATGAGCGTATTGCAGTAGTTCACCGCCACACCCGTGAGCATGGCGATGTAGAAGATGCTGATGACGCTCAGGACGACGGTAATAGCGCGGGCGACCGGCGTTTCGGCCGGGATATCGCCAAAGCCGATGGTCGAGACCGTCTCAAAGCTAAACCAGAGACCATCGCCAAACGTAAGGGTCGTGGGCTCGGACAGCCAGACGGCCGTCGAGCACAGCAGATAGAAGACGAGAAACAGGCCCGTGATGCGCGCAAAGCCAGCCTGGCGCAAAATATCGGCAAGCGTCCTCAACTTGTTCATCGCGACCCCTTTTCCCAGACGCCCAATCACATTCGCTCGGTATTGTCCCACAACCGGCAGTTGGGGACGTTCCTTTTAATATGAGCAGGACATTGTCAAGAGGCAAAATCGGGCCT
>UQNB01000009.1 GCA_900542235.1 uncultured Collinsella sp. | reverse complement strand
GCGAGCCAGTCTCCCGGCTCGCCCGCCTTGGGCATAAACGATGAATCGGCTATTTAGCAGATGACGAACCGCCATCGATGGCTGCCTGATCGGACTCGGAAATACCGTCGGCACCCAAACTTTGCTCTTGCTCCACCTCTTCGTTCATTGTTGTCTCGGGCGTCGAGCCCTTAACGCCAACGACATACGCGGCCCCAAAACCCAATGCGATAGCAATCAGGGTCAAAATCAGATAGATGGGCCAATGGCGCTTGATGTACGAAAACACGCTGACTCCTTAGCGGGTCTGTCTACGAACGACGAATGACCTCGGTCACGACCTCGGACACCGTAGCGATATTGGTCGGATTGACGTTGTACGGCAGGTCATCCTCGGTGCGAGCGCAGGCAAGGCGCGGGCCGTCCACACCGGCGATCGTAAGGGCACGACGGCTTGCCTCGAGCGCTGCGGATGCATCGGTTTTTGCATAGGGCATCTCGAACGCACCGCAATCGACGTGGAACGACTTGCACACCTTGCTGACAAGATTCATGATGCGGCGATCGCCCTTAAACAGCTGCTGCTCGCCCTCGACCGTTACCACCGAAAGCCTGCCGGCGCCGATAGACTCGAGGTTGATAAAGAACACGCCGCGGAGCTTGTCACGATGCGAGGCCAAAAACGCCCTCATGCCGGCGCCGTCGCAATCGGACGCACCCGTTGCGACGAACCAGATATCGTGGCCGAGCAGCTCATCGTCACCCATGGAGGCAACAGCCGAGAGCATATCCTCGGCAGAAGCACCATCGGAGGAGGTGGCGCCACCCTTCCAACCGTCGTCATCATCCTCGAAGTTATCCCACGAGCCAATGCCGCGGCCAGACTTCTTGGCATCGTAATCGTCCTCGACGCCCAGCCAGTCGCTCATGCTGTCCTGCTCGTTCTTCTTTTTGCGACCGAACAAGCCACCCAGGCCACGCTTCTGCGGCTTGGCGCCCGTCGAAGCAGGAGCCGAGATGGTCTCGAGCGGCTGTGCGCCCGAGGAGATGGGCATGGGGGTCGCGACCGGTGCCGATGTGGGCTCGGGACCCTGCGCCGTCGCAAAGGGATCATTTGTCTGTGCCGAAGGATCGGGAAGATCGAATAGCGATGTGCGGGACGCGACGTTGGCCTGTTGCATCGAAGGCAGCGACGGATCGGGGACCGAGGCCAGCGGCGACGAAGAGGGCGCAGGCGCGGAGGCCGGATCGGGGATATTCATTTGCTGGCGCGGAGGCACCTGAGACGAAATCTGCGCCATGAGGGAGTCGACTGTCTCGTCCTGCGTGGGAGCGACATTGGCCACCGTGGCACCGAGGTCGCTCGGTGCGGGCATGGTAAAGATCTGCGTAGAATAAGGCCTGGACACATCCGTCTTGAGAGTCTCGTCAACCGCAGGGGGCTCCTGCTCCATCGCAGGAGCCTCGACCTGCTCGGGCGCGCTGCCCTCAACGGAATCGGCCTCGTCGATAACCGAATCATCGGCGGCGTCCTGGGCATCATCGGAGATGGGAAGGGGCTCGGCAATTGCGGTGCCCTGCTTCTCAAACGTCATCGTGGCATCAAATGACATGGTGCTATCGACCGGCTGCTGCGCATCAAAGGACGTCGTAGCCTCGGCAACGTCAGCGGATGTCGGCTGCGGAGCCTCAAAAGACGTCGTAGCATCGGCGACATCGGCAGGCTCCAGCTGCTCGGCCTCGCTCTGCTCGAACTCCTGTGCCGCACGCTCACGCTCGGCCTCGGCGGCCTGCTGTTGGGCGATGGCCTCCCGCTCGGCGGCCTCGCGGGCAGCGGCGCGCTTTTCCTCAAAGTCGTCGACGAACTTCTTGCCCTTCGCAAAGGCACCCTTAAAGAAGCTAGAAGCGCTGGCACCAATCGAGGAGAACGCGGAAGCGATATCGGCATGGGGCGTTGTCGAGGGAATCTCGGCCGAGAAATCGGTGTCACTCTCATAGGACACGCGTTGCGGGTACTCGTCATAGTCTTCGTCGGCGGTCTCGTCTTCAACCTGTGCCGGAGCGGCAGGTGCCAGAATATCCAGACCGGCTGCAGGATCGAGTGCGGGCTTTGCGTCAGACTCCGCGGCAGCAACAGGGGTAGCGACCGGCTCGGCGGGAGCAGCGGGGCCGCGTTGTCCCCGCTTATCGCGCCCCCAGCCGTATTGGCCGCGGGCGCAGGCTCCTGTGCAACGGGAGCAGGCTCCGGCTCAAACGCCGGCTCCTCGCCCTCTTCGTAATCGAGCGTGCAGGACTCGGGCAGCATGCCGAGCGCACGGATGGCATCCGAACCAAAGCGGATATTGCCGGCGGCATTGCGATAGAGCTTGGGCTTGGGCTCGGCGGCTTCGACCACCGCGGGCTCCTCCGCCGGCTCGGCGGAGGACTTTTCCTCGGTGGACACTTCGGCCTGGGCAGTCTGGTCTTGAGCCTCGGGCGCGATAACGCCGATTAGCGTCTCGTCGGCAGAGGCGCCCTCAAAACCATCGATCTGTCCATCAAAAGTCTCGTCCTGCTCGGGTGCGTCGACAGGCGCAACCGGCTGGCCAAACTCGTCCTCGTCGTAGGAAGGTTCCTCATATTCAATGGTGTTGCCGTAGTCGTTTTGCTGCTGGGCCGCGGCATACTCGGCCGCCGCGCGCGCCATTTCCTCGGCGCGACGCTTCTGCTCGCCAAAATAGGTATCGAATGGAATGTCGTCGGGGAACTCGTTTTCGCCCTGATAGGGGGCAACGTTGTCCATGACACCGAGCATGGCGGCAACAGAGGATTTGTTGCACACCGCGCCAGACGTGTAGGGAAGCACAAAACGGTTGGAGATGATATTGGCGGCGTTGGCCAGTGCCACAAGGGAGGCCAGAATCGCGACAACCCACAGCAGTACCTTGAGCACGCCGGGAAGCGGCAGGATACGCAGGATGGCGACAGCCGCGGGCGCGATCGTGGCGACAGGCAGGAGCTTGGCGATGAGCGCGCGACACGGAGCGTAGGGCTCGCGAGCAAGGAGCTCGGCGCGGGGGGAATCATAGTGGGCCACCACGACGACCGGGCGGTTGCGCGGAGACGCAAGCGGGCCCGAGGCCTTGTGATAGGCGATGACATTTT
Organism: uncultured Collinsella sp.; assembly: GCA_900542235.1. Classification (GTDB taxonomy): domain Bacteria; phylum Actinomycetota; class Coriobacteriia; order Coriobacteriales; family Coriobacteriaceae; genus Collinsella. The sequence goes on along the minus strand of UQNB01000009.1, from coordinate 32,152 downwards.
GACTCACTCCGGTCTTTCCCAGGCGCGAAACCACGGGATGCCCCGTGCGCTCGAGCACGTAGAGCACGGCACCGACAATGGCCAGCAAGGTGCCGACCAAGCCAATGCCGCCGCCGATGCCCATCAGCAAGGCGCCGGCAAACGCCAGGATACCGGTAACGGCAAACGCCAACCTGCTGGGTGCGGGAGCATTAAATTCCTGCACCTCGGGGTCAAAGCCGTGGTTGCGGAAAATCTGAGCGATATCCTCAGCAGCCAGGCGCTCTTCTTCACTGCACGCCGGCGTAATGCCGGTGTTCTGCAGCAGGTGGTTAATATAGTTCTGGGTGTTCGCCATGTGCGCTCCACATCCATAATCCGACAAATAGGCCCAATGCATGCACATTAGAACCGTATATAGTCGAAAGTATACCCCGAGCGAGCGCAAACGACCGAATTCGGGTCATCTTAACGCCGCGAGCGGACAAGGATATAGCCTAATCTCCATATCGGACTAAAATCATGGCATCAAACGACCTTCTCATGCGAGGATTCTATGACGGCAATCGACGCGACCGCGACAATTAAAAAGGGGGCACCCGAGCCCGGTTTCGATAAAACGGCTCAGCGCATCCTCAACCTTTTCTTTGTGCTCAACAGTTCTCCCGAACCGCTGACGACCGAGCAAATCGTCCTGGATTCCGATTTGGGGTACGGCTCGGGCAATATCGACTCAGACAAGCGCAAGTTCCGCCGCGATCGCGACAAGCTGCTCGAACGCGGCATCGTTATCAGGGAGGTTCGTGCTGCCGGAGCGCAGGAAACCGAGGAGAGCGCGTGGACGATCGACCGCGAGCACACGTTTGCCGCGGGCGGTCTCATCACCGCAGACGATGCCGACATCCTGCTCAACGCCATCGACCAGACACTCGCGGCAGGCTCATCCACCTTTGCCGCGCCGCTTGCCGACATTCGCTCCAAGATTGCCTCCCTCCCCGGCATGTCGACGACAGGAGAGGCACCGATCCGCCGCTCTCCCGCCGTCGATGCGGTATGGAGTGCCTTTGCCGAGCGTTGCGCGCTGCGCTTTTTGTACCAAAACGGACGCGGTGAACAACGCGAGCGGACCGTTTGCGTCTACGGAATGTTCGAGCGCGAGGGTACGGCATACTTCTGCGGCCTCGACAATGCCACCGACAATATCAGAACATTCCGCTGCGACCGCATCATTCGCGCCTGGAGACCTTCGAAAGCCTACGCCATTCCTGCAGATTTCAATCTCAACGATTACTTATTCTTTGAGTTCGATTTTGCCGACCGCCCACCCGTTGCGGCTACGTTCTCGTTCGCGCGTGAAGCGCAGGCCGATATGATCAACGGTCTCACACGCGGACGAGGCGAACTCATGCGCACCGAAACGGAGTGGACCTGGACCGTTGACGTGCGCGACTTTGAAGCCGCAGCCTCGTTTTGCATGGCCCATGCCATGGATGGCATGAGGCCCGTCGCCCCCGATTCTCTCAAGCAGGCGTGGAATCACCTCATCGAAAGGACGGTGCATGAGCATGCCCGTGCGTAAACTCACCAGCGAGCAAAGGCTCTCGCGCGCCATCGACATCATGGAGGCCCTCTACGCTGCCGGCGAGAACGGCATGACACGAGACGAGCTTTGCAGCCGCTTTGATATCACGGGGGCATCGCTCGACGAGATTCTCGAGATCGTCTCAACACTTGCGGACCGAGAATCGGGCGCACGTATTATCTGCGAACGCCGGGGCGAGTGCGTGGTCCTCACCGGTGATGCGGGGCGCGTGCTACCGCTGCGCCTGAGTGCCGCCGAGGGCGCTGTGCTCAACCATGAACTTGAATCATTGGGGATCGAACCCCAAGCGGCGGCTCGAATACGGCGCGCTCTTCTTCCCAAAGAGCTCGGATACAACCAGCGCGTCTTTGACACCGTCGCCCACGGATCGCACTGGCAGCAGCTGAGCTGCGCCATTCGGGACGGCGTTCGCTGCCGCATCTCGTATCGCTCGATGGATGACACGCAGGCGCGCGAGCGTTTGGTCGACCCCTTGCGCATCACAACAAACGGCGACCAAACGTATCTGATTGCCTGGGATGTCGCGGTCGACGAGCAGCGTACCTATCGTATGGATAAAATCGAGGGCCTGGTCTTGACCGACGACTCCGTCGTGCGCCACGCACCGGAGCCCGCGACCCTCCACGACTCACTCGCCCAGGCGGAGCTGAGCGCGAAGCTTCTCATGCCGCGCGCCTTGGCAGAGCGCCTAGACTGGCCCGGCATCATGTCGATTGAACCCAATGGGGCGGACAGCTCAACAGTGAACGTGCGCTACGGCTCCGAGCGCTGGCTGTTAAGCCAGGTAATCGCAGCGGGCGGGGCCATCCGCATCTTGGATGACCCCGCCCTGTCAGAGCGTCTGTGCGATATGGCAAAATCCCTCGCCTGTCCGCTTTAGCGGCGCCGCTCGTGGCGTGCGCGCCACAGCTGTAGATAGCGCCCGATTTGTGCCGATTCGATGCGCTGATAGGAGCTCGTGGGCAGCGACGTTAAGAATTTCTTGCCGTAGCCCTTCGTCACCAGGCGCGGGTCGGCCAAGATGAGTACGCCGCAATCGGTCGATGAGCGAATGAGGCGACCGGCTGCCTGCTTGACCTCGAGCACGGCCTCGGGCAGCGAATAGCGCGCCCAGGCGCGGTCTTCGCGCAGATTGCGCTCGCATGAGAGCGGATCTGTGGGGCTCGAGAACGGCAGCTTGGGGATGATGACACAGCGCAGCGTCTCGCCGCTGGCGTCAAACCCTTCCCAAAAGGCCTTAAGCGCAAAGAGCGACGAGGTCGGTTCGTTGATAAAGCGATCGCGCAGGCGGCGAGGAGACGAGTTGCGCTGCTGGCAGTTGAGTTCCAGACCCGCACGAGCCATCTTGGGCTCGACGCGATCGTACAGCTCCTCCATGTCACGCCTGTTGGTGAACAGCGTGAGCACCGAGCCGCCCATGGCAAGATGAGCGTCGACCAGTACTCGAGCGCCGAAAGATAGCCTTCACGGTCGCGCGGATCGGGAATATCCCCAGCCACGACCACGGCCATATTCGAGTCAAAGTCATAGCTCGAATCCAGGTGCAGCGATGAGGATGTCGACTCACCGATGCGATCGAGGCCGACAGCATGGTTGAAATGCTCAAAGCTCTTGGACACCGTCATGGTCGCCGAAGCGAAGATGGCCGTGTGCACTTCGGGCAGCCACTCGTTCGCCAAGGCCTCGCCGATATCGATGCGCTCGGCGGTCATAGACTCCCCGCCCGCGCGCAGCCGACGGTTCACCTGCAGCGAGTACACATAGTGCTCATCCGTACCCTCAATGATGAGTTTGAGGTTCTCGTCCAGCTCGTGCAGACGGCGCGAAATGTCGCCTAGGTCGACAACGACCTCGGGCTTATCGGCGGCGACGGTCTGCACCAGCGCGTCTACGCTTTTATCCGCCTGGTCCAGCGCATCAATTGCGGTATGGGCCGACTGCAAAAAATCGTGCCAGTCATCCGACTCGCGCAGCTCGGGGCCAATCCACAGATTCGCGTTATCGTAGCTCCCACGGGCGCGACGGCCGAGCTCGCGCACACCATCGAACACATCGGCAATCGCCATGCTCGCGCGGGCAACCGTCGACGTCGCTTTGGCGGTGAGTCCCAGGTAGAGCGTGGAGCCCTCGGAAGTGGCCAGGTCACGGGAAACTTGACTCAGCGCGCCGGCACTCGACCCACCCAAGCGCTCAAACAGCACGCGCGACTCATCTGCCGAAACCACGCGCGCCCATTGGCGACGGGCCTCGCGCTCGATGGAATGGGCCTCGTCGACCACCCAGTGACGAATCGGGGGCAAAATCCTCCCCTCGGCGGCCACGTTGCGGAACAACAGAGAATGGTTGGTGACCACCACGTCGGCATGTGCCGCACGACGGCGCGCCCCGTGGACCAGGCATTTGTCAGGGAAGAACGGACACAGACGACGAGCACACTCGCGCGAAGCCGTCGTAAAGTCGGGACGGTTGACGCTGCGCCAGCGAATGCCGAGCGAATCGAGGTCGCCATCGGCAGATTGGCACACATACGCCATGATTACCGCAACCGCCGTGAGCGTGTCAGCAGGATCGCGCTTGGTGGTGATCTCAACCTGACCACGGCTCATGCGCTCGAGCTTGCGTAGACACGGATAGTGGTCATAGCCCTTGAGTGCACAAAACGACAGGCCCCCGTCCAGCTGTTCGGCGAGCTTTGGCAGCTCATGGTACATAAGCTGGTCGGCAAGATTATTCGATTTGGTCGCGATACCAACCGTGATGTTGTTGCGGCGTGCGGCCTCGGCAAAAGGCACCAGGTAAGCCATCGATTTGCCGACGCCCGTCCCCGCCTCAATCACGCGATGCGTTCCCGTAACGAGCGCGTCACGGACCTCGAGCGCCATCGCGATTTGCTCATCGCGCGGCTCGTACGTGGGATACATGCGATTGACTAGGCCACCGGGGGCATAATCCGCCTCGATCTCTTCACGGCTCGGCATCTTAAGGACCGGCAACTCGTCCGCATCAACGCGATCGTCTGCACGATCGGCCTTGAGCACGTCAGCACGAGCGGCGCTGAGCGAAAATATCGAACCCGGGTTCTGGCCGGCCAAAAAAGAAAAAATGGGGCGATAGGACCAAGGCACGTCCGCGTGCATGTCCGCCAAGCGCGCCATAAGGCCCGAAGGCAGGTCGGTAAGCGCAACCAACAGCACGCGCCACACACCGCACAGGGCATCAACGTCTGCGTTCGCGCGATGCGACACCGAATCGCACCCAAACAAGTCGGCCATAAAAGACAGCTTGTGCGAGGCCAAGCGCGGAAGTGCGATGCGCGACAGTGCCAGCGAATCGATCCAGATGTCGCTGACGTTGACACCGCCCTTGACCGACTCGATAAACGAACGGTCGAAGGTGGCGTTATGCGCAATCACCGGGCAGCCGCCGACAAAATCGGCGAGAGCGGCCACGGCATCGACGGCCGATGGGGCATCCACCACATCGGCGTTTGTAATGCTCGTGAGTTCGGTAATCTCGGCGGGAATCAGCTGCTTGGGGTGCACGAAGGTATCGAACCGGTCGACGATCTCGCGGCCCGAAAGACGGGCAGCCGAGATCTCAATCAGTTCATTGTCCTGCACCGAAAGACCCGTGGTTTCGGTATCGAGGACGATAACATCTTCCTCGATGAGACCAAACGATTGGGTTTTGGCACGCTCGGCAAGCGTGGCATAGGAATCGATGACAAACTGCGGCGTTCCCGACGAAACAGCGTCCTCGATTAGCATGCAACGCCCGCTCGACGAAGTCCCATACGAATCAGACTGTCACAGACCTGTGGGAACGTCATGTCATCGGTGTGGCGAATCTCATCCGGATACAGCGACGTATCGGTCATGCCGGGAATCGTGTTGGTCTCGAGGATGACGGGGCCATCCTCGCTCACGATAAAGTCGCTGCGTGAAATGCCCAGGCAGCCGAGTGCCTTATGGGCCGCGCAGGCAAGTTCCTGGGCACGTGCATAGTTTTCGGGGGAAATCTGCGCCGGAATGCGATGGATATCCGTGGGGTCCACATACTTCACGTCCAGATCGTAGAACTCGCAGTCCTCGGGCTTACGGATCTCAACAATCGGCAGGGCGCGCACGTCATCCTCGCCGTATACGCCGACGGTAATCTCGGTACCCTCGATGCACTTCTCGACCAGCACTTTGTCGCCGTACTCAAACGCCTTGGCGATTGCCGCGGGTAGCTCGGAGGGCTCATGGACCAGAGAGATGCCATAGCTGGAGCCGTTGACGGCGGGCTTTACAAAGCACCGCTCGCCACAAATCTCGACGATACGATCGATATCGACCTCGTCGCCCGCCTCAAGCGCCAGGCCGGGGGCAATGGGGATGCCCGCCTTGGCATACAGAAGCTTTGAAACCTCTTTATCGGCGCCACATGCGCTGGCGAGCACGCCTGACGCCGTGTAGGGGATACCCAGCGTCTCCATGGCCCCCTGCATGGCGCCATCCTCGCCGCCGGCGCCGTGCATGGCGATAAACGCCACGTCGAAGCCACCGGTCGCCATAGTCACCATAAAGTCATCGGCGGCGGTGTCGAGCAGCTCCACCGAGGTGTAGCCGGCCTCCTTCAGTGCCTCCACGACATTCTTTCCAGAATTGAGCGAAATCTCGCGTTCGGCGGAATGGCCGCCCGCCAAGACCGCTACGTGCATGTTCTCTAGGCTTTTACCCGGCATGGGCAGACTCCTCCTCTATAATTCCTGCAGCTGATACCATATTGTAGCGATACCCTCTACGTTTCCCCAAAATCGAAAGGCTTCCATGAATCCCAGGACTAAATCTCAAGACATTCGCGACTTGAGCCAAAACGATATTCGCGAACTTGTCGCCGAACTCGGCCAACCCGCTTTTCGCGCAAAGCAGCTCATCGAATGGGTTTTTGAGAAGAACGTTTGTTCGTTTGATGACATGACAAACCTTCCCAAGGCCTTCCGCGAGCAGCTGAAGGAGGCATTTGCCTTCGACACGCCGACCGAGCTCACCAAGCAGGTGTCTAAGGATGGCTCTCGTAAATACCTGCTCGAGTATCACGACGGCATCTCCGTCGAGACCGTCGGCATGCCTCGTCGCAACAAGCTGTCTGTCTGCGTATCTACCCAAGCGGGCTGTGGTATGGGCTGCGCTTTTTGCGCTACCGGCCTGAACGGCCTCAAGCGCTCACTGACCGCTCAGGAAATCGTTGACCAGGTACTCCACGTTTCCAACGACTTTGGTGAGCGCGCGACGAGCGTCGTGTTCATGGGCCAGGGTGAGCCTTTTGCCAACTATGACGAGGTCCTCAAAGCACTACGCATCCTTAATGACCCTGACGGAATCGGTATCGGAGCGCGTCATCTCACCGTCTCCACCAGCGGCGTTATTCCTGGTATCCGTAAGTTTGCCGACATTCCCGAGCAGTTCACGCTCGCCGTCTCGCTGCACTCCGCCATTCAATCCACCCGCAATAAACTCATGCCGGGCGTTAAGAAGTACACACTTCTGCGCCTTCACGAGGCCCTTCAGCTCTACACCGAAAAGACCGGCCGCCGTCCGACATACGAATACGCCATGATCGAGGGCGTCAATGACACAAACCCCGAGATGCAGGCACTCTGCGACTTCTGCGAGGGCACGCTGTGCCACGTCAACCTGATCCAGCTCAACGATATCGAGGGCAGCCCTCTCAAGCCGTCGCCGATCCATAAGGTTGAAGACCTTCAGCGTCGTCTTGAGTCCCGTGGTATTGAGACCACGATCCGCAACTCTCGAGGCAACGATATCGACGCCGCTTGCGGCCAACTCAAACAGCGCTTCAAGGTCCAGAAGAACGTGTAGGGGAGAACAACCTAAACGTTTCATGTGAAACATCGAACAGCCCCGGTTGCCTAATTGCAACCGGGGCTGTTTCATATCTATCAATAATCTGTATCGCTCAGTTGTTCAACAATTTTTCGTACGAAATAAGGGACCCCATTCTGGCGTTCAGAGAAGGACCCCTCAATAAAGGATAGTAATTGTTAGGTACCTAAAAGCCTACATTTTCCCATTGATGATTAACCCAATCTTGATTAATCTTCGGATTCTTAGTTACCTGAGCAGTACGCATAGCGACATCCTCAGTCATAACATCCATTTTCTTTTTGGACGTATCGACGATATCCTGCGCTCCGCGAAGCAGACGACCACGCAATTCATCATCTGTTGCGACCTTAAATCCTGCAAATGCACCAACCGCTACAGTTGCAGCCAAAGCAAGAGCAGTCAGAACTCTATTCTTCATCCTGATCTCCCTGGTCAAATTGAATCATCTCGCCAAGAATGCGAGACAGCTCTTCCTCATCCTTAAACTCGATCTCAATCTTATTTTTGCCACGCGAGCTCTTCACTCGAACATTTGTGTTAAACACCTGACGCAATACACGTGCTGCCTTTTTAAAGGACTGAGGCGTGGCAGGTCGGGGCGTCTTAGGCGTCTCTCCGGCAGAAAACAGTGGAGCAAGATTTTCTGTCGCACGGACAGACAATCCCTCTGCAACAACCTTCTCAGCAAGCTTAATGCGCGCATCTTCATACGGAACAGCAAGGATTGCACGAGCATGACCGGCGGTCAGCCTTCCTTCGAAGATCATCTGCTGAACTACCTCTGGAAGATCAAGCAAGCGCAACGAATTGGTGATTGCAGAGCGAGACTTGCTGACAGCCTTTGACAAGGCTTCTTGAGTCATACCGCTTGAATCGATGAGCTGTCGATATCCCTTAGCCTCTTCGACTGGGTTAAGGTCAGAGCGCTGTAGGTTTTCAATAAGCGCGAGTGCAAGCATTTCCTCATCATCAACGTCCTTAATAATGACGGGAAGCTCTTCAAGGCCAGCAAGCTTTGAAGCCTGATAGCGACGTTCACCCGCAATAATCTCATAGCCGTTACCGTGCTTACGCACAAGAAGCGGCTGCAGAACGCCGTGCTCTTGGATTGACTCACTCAACTCGCGAAGTTCAGTCTCATTGAAATGAATTCGTGGCTGATTTGGGTTTGGAACGATATCTTCGATTGGAAGCTTAGTTTCTGAAGCGGCATTTGTTGCTGACGCTACAGATCCACCAGTCTCATATTCAGCTTCTGAGACCAGCGCATTGAGTCCACGACCCAAGCCACCGCGCTTCTTAGGACTAGGCACGCTTAATCACCTCTTTAGCAAGGTTCATATACGCCTTTGCGCCCTTATTCTGCGGCGCATAGGTAATTACGGACTCACCGAACGACGGTGCTTCAGAAATTTTTACAGTACGTGGAATCAAGGTCTTGAATGCCTTGTCGCCAAAATACGATTGAACCTCTTCCACAACCTGGTTTGAAAGCGATGTGCGCGAATCGTACATAGTCATAAGCACACCATAAGTATCAAGGTTCTTATTTAGGCGTGTTTTAACCATCTTCATCGATTCAAGCAGCTTTGTGACACCTTCGAGCGCGTAATATTCGCACTGAATAGGAATCAAAACACTGTCCGCAGCTGTTAACGCATTAATGGTCAGCAAACCAAGCGATGGAGGACAGTCGATAAATATAAAATCAAACTCATCCTGAATAGGCTCAAGCAGATCCTTTAAGCGAGTTTCACGGGCAATCGCACTGACAAGTTCGATTTCCGCACCTGCAAGCTGGATAGTAGCCGGAATCACAAACACCTTATTGCAATTTGTATCAAGAACGAGCGATTCTGCCGGAACATCGTTTAGCAATGCATCATAGATGCAGTGATCAAGTTCTTCTTTTTCGATTCCAAAACCACTCGTACTATTACCCTGCGGGTCAAAATCGACAATCAGCGTCTTTCGGCCCAGTTCACCCAACGCTGCTGCAAGATTTACAGCTGTGGTGGACTTACCTACGCCGCCTTTTTGGTTGATGATAGCAATGATACGCGTGTCTTTTGCGCTCTTAGAACGCTTAACGTCGCGAAATCCCACGGTCCCTCCTGGTGTATTTAAAGCTGTTAAACGGAGGATGTTTCACGTGAAACAATCCGATTCGACATCGACTGTTATGTTTCACGTGAAACATAACGACTCGACACTATCCATTATGTTTCACGTGAAACATCTAGGCAAGCGGATTCTTTTTTGCCATGCCATTAGCACGCGGAAGAGAAACCGATGCCTGACGAGTTTTTTTAAAAACAATAAATTCGCGGTGACCCAGACCATTCGGCAAATCAAGATTATCCGTCATAAGCGGGGTAAGGCCGCATATCTTTGCAGCGGCAAGTCCAGATTGAAGCTCTTCATCAGATGGATTCCCCTTCGTAATGACAAAGAGGCCACTATCTTTTAGAAAAGGAGAAGCATACTCGACGAGAACTGGCAACGGTGCGAGCGCACGGGCGGTCACAACAGCAAATTGTTTCTTATGAGATCGTGCATATTCTTCAAGACGATCGTGAACAGCATGGGCATGCTTAAGGCCAAGCTCCTTAACAAAGGAATTAACGGCATCAACCTTCTTGCCAACGGAATCGATATAGATAGCCTTTCTTCCACTTGCAATAGTCAATGGAATACCTGGGAATCCAGCACCGGTACCCATATCCAGCAAAGCACCTTCAGGAGCCTTATCAATATATGGCAGCAAAACAAGTGAGTCCAGAATATGAAGGACGGCTGCATCATCAACATTTAGGATGCGCGTTAGATTGGTAGTCTTATTGGCCTCCAGAACAAGATCAAGATGTTGGATACAGACTCGAAGGCTATCGTCGGAGACCTTCAAAGAATAGTCTTTACAATACGAAATAAGACGGCACTGCATCTGGCTTACTTGCTCATCAGTTAACACAAACAAGACAACTCCTTTCTGACAAAAATCAGTGTATCGAGAACTTTTGACAAAAAAAGGGGACGTGGAAACCACGTCCCCTTAGCATAGACTCGAGAAGATTATCGAGCAACAATCACAACATGGCGATCGGGATCAGAGCCCTCAGAATGCGTGTCGACAGCATCGTTGCCACGAAGGGCAATATGAACCAGTCGACGTTCATAAGCATTCATGGGAGGCAGGGAAACACTCTTATGAGTGCGAATAGCGCGCTCGGCAGCGGACTGGGCCATAGAAGCAACCTTATCCTGTCGACGGCTCTTATAACCCTCGACGTCGACGACGACCGGATACCTAAAGCCGAGCTTGCGGCTCACCAGCAAAGAGAACATAACCTGAAGGGCATCAAGGGTACGACCATGACGGCCAATGAGAACAGCAAGATCAGGAGCGGTTACGTCCAGAATCAACTCGCCCTCGTCACCCTCATACTCATCGATGGGAGAGTTCGCCGCATCGAAGTGCAAAAGGATGGAACGCAGAATGGAAATAGCTACATCGGCAATGGTGTCGAGCTCCTCATCGGTCAGCTCTTCACCAGCCTTGTAACGCTGTGCAATCTCGGGATAATCGCCCGCGACCTGCGGGGCAACCTCCTCAAGCATATCCTCGACGATCTCTTCAGACATAACGAACTCCAAAAGTTAGGTACCTAAATAAGAATACTATCCCACTACTTCTTCTTGTGCGGGCGCGGCTTCTTCTCGCGACGAGTAACCTCGACCTGCAGCGGGGCGTTCTTAAGACGCTCTTCTTCATCGGCCTTGGCCTTATCGATAACCTTCTGCGTCACGAAAATCTGCTGGACAACCTGCCAGGCGGAAGACACATCGTAGTACAGCAGAACGCCGACGGGCAGGCTCCAACCCATCCAAAGCATCATGACGGTCATGACAATGGCCATCATACGCATGCTCTGGGCCTGCTGACCAGTCTGATTGCGCGACATATAAAGCTGCGGAATCAAAGTGAGAACGGCAAACAGAATCAGGCAAACCAGTGCAGGCAGCGCAACCATAAAGCCATCGGCAAAGGAAGCGCTCGGCGTGGTGGTAAGGTCGGGCAGGATGTTGAAGAACGAGAACGTGCCGTCACTAAAGTACTGCGGCAGGTTACGCAGCAGCGTAAACAGGGCGAACAGGACAGGCATCTGGATCAACAGCGGCAGACAACCAGCCATGGGGTTGAACTTGTTCTCGCTGTAGAACTTCTGCATCTCCTCGGCCTGACGCTGGGGATCGTCGGCGTAACGCTCCTGGATCTCGAGCATCTTGGGCTGCAGCACCTGCATACGAGCCGTCGACTTGGTCGACTTGAGCATAAGCGGCGTCAGCAGCAGACGGATGATGACCACCAGGATGATGATGGACAGGCCCCAGTCGACCGCAAAGGTCTGGATGAGCTTGAGCAGCTCGAAAAGGATGTTAACGATCCAATCCCACATGTAAGTTTTCCTCCGATAGCGAGTGCCCGCTAGGGCACAGGGTCATAACCGCCGACGTGCAGGGGATTGCAGCGAGCGATGCGCCTCACGGCAAGCCAGCAGCCTCTCAAAACACCGTACTTCTCAATCGCCTGAACGGCATATTGCGAGCACGTTGGGTAGTAAATACAAGCGTCAGGTAATAAGGGCGAAATAACCTGTTGATATATGCGAATAGGAGCGATGGCAACACGTCGCAAAACGTGATTGCTCATCGCTCCTCCCCGGCAACGCCGGCGCGTTTCATAAGCGAACGCAATGCCTTGTCCATCTCCTGCGGCGAGGAAATCCTCGTCTTGGGAGTCGCGAACAAGATGATGTCATAACCCGCAACGGGAAATCCGCAGCTGCGGGCGGCCTCGCGCATCACACGCTTAGAACGGTTGCGCACGACTGCACAACCGAGCCGTTTAGCACCAACGAAGGCGACCCTTCCGGAGTCGCCTTCGCCAACCGATTCACATATGGTCATTCGAATCAGAGGGTGATTGAAACGACGCCCCTGACTGAACACATGCTCGAAATCTTGCCGAGACTTAATAGTCTTCATGCGAGATGTGTGTATCGCTGCTAGACAGTGAGACGCTTGCGGCCCTTGGCGCGGCGACGGGCGAGCACGGCACGACCACCCTTGGTGGCCATACGGGCACGGAAGCCATGGGTCTTGGCACGCTTACGCTTATTAGGCTGATACGTACGCTTCATCTTAAGTTCCTCCTGCTGCATTTCGAGTGTCCGCGGGAGCGCGGACGCAGATATAGACACGTGAGCTTGAAGATTGTAGGGAAATCAATGTTCAAATGTCAAGAAATCAAAGGTAAAAGGTTGCGCAGTTCACACGGTTCCCCCATAAGCTCAACCGAAATCTGAGCCGCATGGCAACTTTTCATGATATTTCATCGAGTTTTCAACAGTTCATGTTGTCAATGTTGAGAACTTTTCGCCCGTTTTCCAAAGTTTTCAACAGGTTCTGAAAAGTTGTCGAAAGATGAGAAACATTGCACGGTGAGCTACTATTTGTTCGAAACCTTCTGAAAGATTGCGAGCGGCATGTCTGACGACTTTTACACCATGGTCGATTCCGGAGACCCGGCACCTGACAACGAGCACATCACCGGCGTGCGCGAAAAGCGTGGCGAGGAAGAGCAGGGCGGTGCGAAAGCGCAGACTGCCATGTATGCCGCACGCATCGCGGTCTATGACGACATGCTGTCGACGCCGCGCGTCATCGTCATCGAACCTAAGGACGTGCGCACCTATCTGGAAGAGACAACCAACACCGTCTACCAGTGCATGAAAGAGCAGGGCGGGCACATCTCGCTCATGGTTATCCGCGAGATTGTCGAAAACTTTATCCACGCCCACTTTGCAGAGCCCATCATCTCGATCCTAGACGGCGGCGACACCATCCGATTCGCAGATCAGGGACCGGGGATCGACGACAAGGAGCGCGCGTTTGACTTTGGCGTTACCAGCGCAAACAGCAACATGAAGCGATACATCCGCGGAACCGGAGCTGGGTTTCCCATGGTGCAGGAGTACTTGGAAAACGCCGGCGGCGCCGTATCCATCGAGGACAACATGGGCAACGGGACCGTGGTCACGGTAAGTCTGAACCCCAAGCGCGTGCAGGAAATCGAGCGTGCCGGAGGGCGAGGGGCCGCCGTGCGCCCCGAGACGGAACAGCCGGCATATCCCCTATCTAGCACGTTTGCACAGCAGCCCGTGGCACAGCAGGTGCAGCAGCCCATGACGCACATGCAGCAGCCCGGTAGTTTTCCCATGCAAGACCCCCAGGCACCGCTGGGCAGCGCGGCGCAAAACATGCCGGAGAGCATAGGCTCGGCAGATCCGGACACAGGCGCCGTGCAGCAGACGGCGGCCATGCCAACCGTACCGCAAATGGGCTACCAACCGTACCCGCAAGGGTATCCGCCCCAATACATGCCGCAGCAGGGATACACCCAGCCGTATCCTCAGGGGTACCAGCAGCCGTATCAGCAGATGCCGCAGGGGCAATTTAACCCTTGGGCCCAGCAGATGCCGCCACAGCCATACCAACAGTGGCCGCAAAGTTTTCAACAGCAGATGCCGCCCATACAGAGTTCTCAACAACCAGCAGCTCAAATGATGTATCCTAATGCGGCGAATCAATACGCACAACCGCAGTCGGACGTGTTTGTAAGCGAACGCGGAAGCGCTGCATTAGGGTATCTGGCCCAACATCAAGAGTGCGGCGCGACGGACTTGGCGCGGGCGTTCGGAAACTCCGCACCCACCTGGTCGCGCACGCTCAACGATTTGGCGCAGGCGGGCTTGGTAATCAAACATGGGCAGAAATACCATCTGACCGAAATTGGAAGCGCTCGCGTGCTGGCCCAAGCTTAAGGAACGGGAGAGACAGTGGACGAGGAAGCAAGCATCATCCTGGGGGATGCCATCGCCTTTTGTCAGCGCGACGGCCAAGATGCGCGCCTCATCAACATGCTGGGGCAATCGCGTGCCGTGAGCCTGACCGAGGACACCTTGACGATTGAGGCTCCCTCGCGATTTGCCATCGCTCAGCTCAAAAAGCATCAGCCGACCATCGAGGCGTACCTAGAAGAGATCGCCTTTGCACCGATTGCGCTCAACATCGTGGCACCACAGGGCTCCGCGGCAGATAACGCCGCACCCGCGGCACCCGTCGTCCCCCCGGCGGCGCCAGCTACCACCACAGTGTCGGCTCCCGAGCGTCAAATCGACGATGTTTCCCGTGAAACCATGCCCGCCGTGCAGACGTCGGCATCCGCCGCGGCCCCCGCCACACACATGCCTATCGCGCACGACGTAACACTGGGCGAGGATTCGGGCATCGCAATCAAAAACACGCTATCGGCCGACGATTTCCGCCGCATGATGAACCAGATGAAAGGCGGGGTGCCTGCAAAGAGCGCAAAAACAGCCTCCACATCGCCCATGAGCGTCCCCGCAGCTGCGGCGCCGGTCGAGCAGAACACCGACGGCGCGCCGCTCGCGGCCAACTCAAAATTCACCTTCGAAAACTTTGTCTACGGCCCCGAAAACAGCCATGCCTATCGCTCGGCCCTCAAGTTTGCCGCACTCGCGGACGAACGCGGCACATGCACATCCCTGTTCATCTATGGTAAATCGGGGCTGGGCAAGACCCATCTGCTGCTCGCCATCAAAAACGAGCTCGCCGAAAAGTCGCCCGAAATCAAGGTAAAGTACGCCAACTCGCAGGCGTACCTCGATGACCTGATGACGGAGTTCGACCGCCAAAAGAAGAGCAACGCCCCCATCATGCAGGCATACCACGGCGTAGACGTGCTCATTATCGACGACATTCAAAACATCATCGGCAAGCGCGCGAGCGTGGACTACTTCTTCCAGCTCATGGACGAGTTTATCCGCAACAACAAAAAAGTCGTCATCGCGGCCGACCGTGCGCCCAAAGACCTGAGCATGGACGAGCGCCTCACCAGCCGTTTTAACGCCGGTATGCTCTGCTTAGTGGCGGAGCCCAGCTACGAGATGAAATACAAGATCTTGCAGCGCTACTACGAGAACACGATAGCTGCCGCACCCGAGGCGGGTGACGACTCGCTGCTGGCGGCCTATGGCGGCGATGGCGGGCATCTGACCGACGAGCACTTTAAGCACATGGCGGAGGTGTCGGGAACCAACATTCGCGAACTCGAGAGCTTCTGCGAACGCTGTGCCGGCGAGGCGGGAGACCGCGAGCGCGAGGGCGGCGAGCTCAGCTTCGACGACATCGACGCCATCGCAAGCCAGTACTTCGATACGTCGGCCAAGAAAATCAACGTGCAGACGGTCCAGTCTGTCATCGAGGAGCAGTACGGCGTGACGCACGAGGAGCTTATCGGACCGCGGCGCAACGCCAACATAGCCAAAGCCCGTCATATCGCCATCTATCTGGCCATCGAGATGTGCGAGATGACGACCACGGCGGTGGGCGCGGAGTTTGGCAACCGCAACCACTCGACCGTCAGCACGAGCTATAAAAAGGTTCAGAAGATGATTCAGGAAGACCGCACCATAACCGAGGATCTCAAATCGCTGCGAGATAAAATTACACTGCGCTCGTAGGGAAATAGAGACACCTGTTGAAAACTTGTCGAAACGCCGGGCATAACGTGTCTAAAACTCACCCCAAGGCGACGAAAAGTTTTCCGCAGGTTTTGAACGTGGAAAACACGGTCGGTTGCGCACAGGGTGCTGTCGATTCTCTTTTTGGGGTTGACCAGCGCTTTTGGGAGTAATCAACAGTTTCGTCAGTGCTATTACTATTATTAAGATATTTATATCTATAGAAAGGTATTAAAAGATGAAGTTCACCGTCAGCCAAAGCTCGCTCACGCAAGCCATCGGCGTCGTTATGAAAGGCGTCGCTTCGGCATCTACCCTTCCCATCCTGTCGGGCGTGCTCGTTAAGGCGCAGGACGGCATCTTGGAATTCCAGACCTCAAACTACACCATCTCGATTCGTCATCGCATTGCCGCGCATGTCGAGGAAGAGGGCGAGATGGTAATTCCCTGCAAGATGCTCTCGAACATCACGAAGACCCTTCCCGACGCCCCGGTTACCTTTGAGCTCTCGGAGCGTCAGGTGTTGATCGGATGCGAGAAGAGCTCCTTCCGCCTCAACACGCTCGACGCCAACGATTTCCCCGAGTTCCCTGCCTATGCTATCGAGAGCGCGGTGGAGCTCCCGACCGACATCCTGTCCGAGATGGTCGGCCGCGTATGGCGCGTCACTTCGACCGATAAGGCCCGCCCCATTCTGGGAGGCGTGCACATGAAGGTCGAGAACAACACCGTGCGCCTGGTGGCAACCGACTCCTTCCGTTTGGCCGTATGCGACACCCAGGTCGAGACCTCGACGCTCGAGGGATCCTTTGAGCTCAACGTTCCGGCCGACGCCTTCAATGACGCCCTGAGCATCATGGCCAGCCAGGCGACCATCATGATCGGCGCCACCGACACCCAGGTTGTCTTTGAGGCCGGCAACACCACCTACGTGTCGCGCCGTATCGAGGGCGTGTATCCCAACTACAAGCAGCTCATCCCCGATTCGTGCGTGACGAGCGTCAAGATCGACGTGGCGGCTTTTAATGCTGCCCTCAAGCGCGTGGCGGTCATCGCGAGCGCGAACCCCGCCGTCAAGTTCGAGATCGATGTCGAGAACGGTCAGATGGGCCTGTCCTCCATCTCTAATGACCAGGACCTGGCACAGGAGACGATCGATGTCGAGGCCGAGGGCGAGTCGGGCACCATCGCCTTTAACTACCACTACATCTTTGGCTGCCTCAATGCCCTGTCCAAGGAGAAGGAGATCACGCTGGAGCTCAAGAGCTACTCGCAGGCGGGTATCTTTAAGTCCTACGACAAGATCAACTACCTGTACCTGGTCATGCCGGTTCGCATCTAGCGCTGCGCCATGACCATGTTTGCCCGCAACCTTTCCGTCGCGCGCTACCGCAGTTTCGATAGCTACCATCTTGGCCTGGACGAAGGCGTGACGGTGCTTGCGGGGCCCAACGCGGCGGGAAAGACCAACCTCATAGAGGCACTGCAGCTTTTGACGAGCGGCACCTCGTTTAGGCATCCCACCGCTGCCGAGCTCGTGCACGACGGCACGGGCTCGTGCAAGCTCGAGTTGAGGCTCGAGGGCGATGGCCGCGTGCTCGATATGGGGCTGGGCGTTGAGGACGGCAAGCGCTCGTTTAGCCGTAACGGCAAGAGGTGCTCGGCTGCCGGCGTGCGCGGGGTTATGCCGAGCGTGCTGTTTTGCCCCGATCATCTGGATATGGTCAAGCGCGGTGCCAGCGTGCGTCGGGCCGCCCTCGACGACTTTGGCGTTCAGCTGAGCGCCCGTTACGCCGACTTGGCGAGCACCTACGGGCGCTGCGTGGCGCAGCGCAACGCCCTGCTCAAGGAGACCTGGTGCTGCCGTGAGATGCTCGGCGCATGGAATGACTCCATCGCCCGCGCCGGGTCTGCCCTGCTCGTGCATCGTTTGGCCCTGCTCGACCGACTGGCGGGCCATGTGCGCGCCGCGTACGGGCAGGTGGCGTCCGGTGAGGACGCAGACGTGTCCTATGTGTCCACGCTGGGGGATTTGCCTCAAGCCGAAGGGCGCGAGGAACTGAAAGGTTGGGCGTACGAGCATATGCTCGCGGCCCTCGATGAGCGTGCCGATGAGGAGATGCGCCGCGGCGTGACGCTTGTTGGTCCGCATCGCGACGAGATTGAGTTTTCCGTCGCGGGCCGATCGGCCCGTTCATTTGCCAGCCAGGGCCAGCAGCGAACGCTGGTGCTTGCCTGGAAGGTGGCAGAAGTGGCCGTGGCGCGCGATATCCTGGGCACCGCGCCACTGCTGCTTTTGGACGACGTGATGAGCGAGCTCGATGCCGGGCGGCGAGGCGCTTTTCTGCAGCTGATCGGTGATGATATCCAGACGGTCATAACCACCACCAATCTGGGGTATTTTACCGATGACCTGCTTGATCGAGCCAAGGTGGTGAGCATGGGTGAGACGTGCTAATTACGAGCGCGAGAACGGAACGGTTGCCTTTGGCGGCTTTTTGGATGCCGAGCGTCAGCGCATCCTGGCGGCCGCAACACCTGAGCGCCGCGCGCAAATGGAGGCTGCAGAGGAATCTCGTGCGGTCTATCGCGCCTGGAATGCGGTGTGCTCGGGCACGCGCGAGGGACGCCACGTGACGGGCCTGCGCTACCTGCCCGAGTCCAATGAGCTGCTGGTGTATCTCGATTCGCCCTCGTGGACGCAGGAGATGACGCTGCTGCGCGAGATCATCCGGGCACGCATGGAGCGGGCCGGCGCGCATGTGGACGGCCTGGTGTTCAAAACGACCGCGCCCGGTCACACGCCGCCGGCTGCCAAGGAGCGCCTGCGCCCGGCCGTGACCGAGCGCCCGCCGGCTCCGCACGCCGATCTCAGCGAAGCCGAACGCGGCGAGATCGAGCGCCAAGTGGCGCCCATCGAAGATCAAAAACTGCGCGAGGCCCTCGAGAATGCCATGAGAGCCAGTGCCGAGTGGGCCAAGGGCGTGCAAAGCAAAAAAGAGCCTTAAATCGCATCTGGTGGCCTTGTAGAGCCAAATACCCTCGTTCCCGAGGGTATTTTTTTACGATAAACTAGTAAGGCTGTACACATTTTCTTAGCTGAAGGAGGACGTGTGGCAAACGAAAACGATTACGATGGCGGCGAGATTAAGATTCTCGAAGGTCTCGAGGCCGTTCGTAAGCGCCCGGGCATGTACATCGGCTCGACGAGCGCCAGCGGCCTGCACCACCTGGTGTGGGAGATCGTTGACAACTCCGTTGACGAGGCCATGGCCGGTTTCTGCACCGAGATTCAGGTGACGGTCCACGCCGACAACTCCATCACGGTCGTCGACAACGGGCGAGGCATCCCCGTCGACGAGCATCCCATCAAGAAGATCCCGACGCTCGAGGTCGTTATGACGATCCTGCACGCCGGCGGCAAGTTCGATAACTCGGCCTACAAGGTCTCGGGCGGCCTGCACGGCGTGGGCATCTCCGTCGTCAACGCGCTGTCCAAGCGCGTGGTCGTGCAAGTGCGCCGTGATGGCAACGTCTACGAGATGGAGTTCTCGCGCGGCAAGACCGTCAAGAAGATGGAGGTCGTGGGCACCTCGGATTCGACGGGTACCACCGTCAACTTCTGGCCCGACGACGAGATCTTCGAGACCTGTGTCTACGATTTCGATACGCTGCACAACCGTCTGCAGGAGACGGCGTTCCTCAATAAGAATCTAAAGATTGTGCTGACCGACGAGCGCGAGGCGACTCCCCACGTGGAGGAGTTCTGCTACGAGGGCGGCATCATCGACTTCGTTAAGTTCCTCAACGACGGCAAAGACGTCCCCGAGGCCTTTAAGGAGCCCATCTATATCGAGGGTAAATCGGATCCGGATGCGCCCGTGACCAAGATGGGCGAGGTCGAGGTGTCCCTGCAGTGGAATGCCGGCTATGGCGAGAACGTCATGTCGTTTGCCAACGACATCTACACCCCCGAGGGCGGCATGCATCTCGAGGGCTTCCGCACCGCCCTCACCCGCGTGATTAACGATTACGCCCGCAAGCAGAACCTGCTCAAGGAGAAGGACGCCAACCTGAGCGGTGACGACGTGCGCGAGGGCCTTTCGGCCGTCATCTCGGTCAAGCTGCCCGATCCGCAGTTTGAGGGTCAGACCAAGGCCAAGCTTGGCAGCTCCTACATGCGCGCGCTCACGCTCAAGATCGTGACCGATGGACTGACCGATTATCTGGAGGAGCACCCCAAGCCCGCCCGCGAGATCGTCAAGAAGGCCCAGCAGGCATGCAAGGCCCGCAACGCCGCCCGCAAGGCGCGCGAGGCGACCCGCCGCAAGAGCCTGCTCGAGACGGCGTCGCTGCCCGGCAAGCTCGCCGACTGCTCGGTGCGCGATGCCGAGCTGACCGAGCTCTTTATCGTAGAGGGCGACTCGGCAGGCGGTTCGGCCAAGGACGGCCGTCGCCGAGACATCCAGGCGATTCTGCCCCTGCGCGGCAAGATTTTGAACGTCGAGCGCGTGGGTGACCACCGCGCGTTCTCGAGCGACACCATCCAATCCCTGATCACCGCGATCGGCTGCGGCGTCACGACGAGCGCCGGCGACGGTGGCGACTTCGATATCAGCAAGGCGCGCTACCACAAGATCATCATCATGACCGATGCAGACGTTGACGGTGCGCATATCCGCATCCTGCTGCTGACGTTCTTCTACAAGTACATGCGCCCGCTGATCGATGCCGGCTATGTCTATGTTGCCTGCCCGCCCATCTTTGGCATTAAGGTACGCAACAAGATCCATTACGTGTATCCCAACGGCCGCCAGCCCGAAGACGAGATTCTGCGCGACACCATTCAGAGCCTGGGCCTGAACCCCGACGACAACGACGAGGACGGCAAGGCCAAGGACGGCAAGATCACCAAGAAGCGCAAGGGCTATACCGTTCAGCGCTACAAGGGCCTGGGCGAGATGGACCCCAAGCAGCTTGCCTCGACGACGATGGACCCCAAGACCCGTATCCTGCAGCGCGTGTCGATCGAGGACGCCGTGGTGGCGGACCGCGCCGTGCGCGAGCTCATGGGTTCCGAGGTCGGCTATCGCCGCGAGTACATCGAGAAGCATGCACACGACGCGCGTTTCCTTGACGCCTAGCTTTCCCAGGCACCCCATCTTGCCCTTCAGGATTTCGGGCGCCGCACGCAAGGCGTGCGCCCTCATCCTTCAGGGCAACCTGGGGCACCTGGAAAACCTAGGAGGGTTATCCGGCATTCCCGGTAATCCGTCTCCGTGGTAGGGAACTAATGGACCACGCAAACCATGAGGAGGTAACGTGGCAGACGATATCAACAATAACGAGGGTATGGGCGAGGCCGGCGATGCCGGCATGCCCGACGATCTGAAGCGCCTGCTTGCCCGTGCTGAGCAGGGCGAGGACGGCGATCCTGACGCCTATAACCCCGATGCCGATGATGACGAGGAAGAGGACGACGACGGTGAGCTCGAGGAGAGCTTTGGCGAAGTCGATCGTGGCGCCTCGGCCGGCGAGGATATCAACGGCGGTCAGCTCCAGATTTCGGAGTTTGGCCGCGAGATGAAGCAGTCGTTCATCGAGTATTCGATGTCGGTTATCACGGCGCGCGCCCTGCCGGACGTGCGCGACGGCTTAAAGCCGGTGCACCGCCGCATCCTGTACGCGATGAACGAGAGCGGCATCTACCCCAACCGCCCGCATAAGAAGTCGGCGTGGACGGTCGGCGAAGTTATCGGTAAGTACCACCCGCACGGCGATTCCGCGGTCTATGAGGCCATGGTCCGCCTGGCACAGTGGTTCTCCATGCGCACGCCGCTCATCGACGGTCACGGCAACTTCGGTAACATCGACGGCGACGGCGCGGCGGCCATGCGTTACACCGAGAGCCGCCTGGCCAAGCCCGCCATGGAACTGCTGCGTGACTTGCAGAAGGACACCGTCGACTGGCAGCCCAACTACGACGAATCGCTCGCCGAGCCCGTGGCGCTGCCTGCGCGCTTCCCCAACCTGCTGGTCAACGGCAGCCAGGGCATCGCCGTCGGCATGGCCACCAACATCGCTCCGCACAACCTCACCGAGGCGATCGAGGCCACCTGCTACCTGATCGACAACCCCGACGCCACCGTCGACGAGCTCATGCAGATCATGCCCGGTCCGGACTTCCCCACCGGCGCCATCATCATGGGCAGTACCGGCATTAAGCAGAGCTACGAGACCGGCCGCGGCTCCATTACCGTGCGTGCCAAGGCGCATGTGGAGTCCACCAAGACCGGCCGCAGCCGCCTGGTCTTTACCGAGATTCCCTACATGGTCAACAAGGGCACCCTGCAGGAGAAGATCGCCCAGCTCGTCAACGACAAGCGCATCGAGGGCATCTCGGATATGCGCGATGAGTCCAACCAGAAGGGCATCCGTCTGGTTATCGAGCTCAAGAAGGGCGTCATTCCGCAGGTCGTGCTCAACAACCTGTATAAGTACACCTCGCTGCAGACGACCTTTGGCGCCAACAACCTGGCACTCGTCAACGGCGTTCCCAAATGCCTGAGCCTGCGCGAGATGCTGCAGCACTACATCGACCACCAGGTCGACGTCGTCACCCGCCGCACCCGCTTCGACCTTAAGAAGGCCCAGGCCCGCGCGCATATCCTCGAGGGCTACTTGATGGCTCTCGACCATATCGACGAGGTCATTAGCATCATCCGCTCCTCGCAGACCGACTCCGAGGCCAGCAGCCGCTTGATCGAGCGCTTTGGCTTTACGCCCGAGCAGACCACGGCCATCCTCGAGATGAAGTTGCGCCGCCTGACCGGTCTGGAGCGCGACAAGATTCAGGAAGAGTTGGACGGCCTGCGCCGCGCCATCGCCTACTACGAGGACCTGCTGGCGCATGAGGAGAAGATCCTGGGCGTCATTAAGGAAGAGATGCGCGAGATCTCCAAGAAGTTCGGCGACAAGCGCCGCACCGAGATCAGCCAGGTTGAGAAGGACCTGGATGTCGAGGACCTCATCGCCGACGAGGATATGGTCGTGACCATCACCCACACCGGCTACGTTAAGCGTATCCCGGTTGCCGCCTACCGCGCCCAAAAGCGCGGCGGCAAGGGCGTGTCGGGCGTCAACCTCAAAGAGGACGATGTTATTGACGAGATGTTCATCGCGTCCACGCACGAGTACGTGCTGTTCTTCTCGAGCAAGGGCAAGGTCTATCGCCTGAAGGTGCACGAGCTGCCGGTAGGTACGCGCCAGGCACGCGGTACCGCGATCGTCAACCTGCTGCCTTTCGAGGAGGGGGAGAAGATCGCGAGCGTCATCAGCTGCCGCGAGTTCCCGGCCGACGAGTACCTGATGTTTGCCACCAAGAGCGGCATGGTCAAGAAGACCGTGATGAGCGCATATGACCGCAGCCGCCGTGATGGCCTGATCGCTATCAACCTGCGTGACGACGACGCGCTGCTGAACGTGCGCCGCGTGCGCGAGGGCGACAAGATTATCCTGGCCACCACCGCGGGCAAGGCGATCATGTTCTCCGAGGAGCAGGTGCGCGCCACCGGCCGCGATACCAGCGGCGTTCGCGGTATCGGTATGAAGGACGGCGTGAGCGTTCTGGGCATGGAAGTCACTAACGGCAACGGCGATCTGTTCGTCATCACCGAGCGCGGCTACGGCAAGCGCACGCCGGTTGCGGACTACCCGGAGCAGAATCGCGGCGGCCAGGGTGTCTACACCATCCAAATGACCGAGCGTAAGGGTAACCTCGCGGCCATGAAGACGGTGGGCCCGCAGCACGAGCTGTTCATCGTGACAGAGGGCGCGACGGTCATTCGTGTCAAGACCGACGAGATCAGCCAGACCGGCCGCGCCACCCAGGGCGTCAAGATGATGACCGTCGACGACAACGACCGCATCTGCGCCGTAGCCCGCATGACAGCAGCCAAGGAAAAACCCGAAGGCGAAGGTGTCGAGGCCGCAGCCGATACCGAAGAGGCCCCAGTCGACCTAGGCGACGGCAACGACATGCCAGAGGATCTCCTCGACGAGTAAGAGGTCCTAGCTGGTAAAAATCATCAGACCCCTTATATCGGCGGTCGGCGCGCTGCGCGCCGACCGCTTTTTTGAAAACCTTGGGATCCCATGGTCGCTGGGCCGGCCAGATGGTTTTGGTTTGTCGCGAGTTCCGCACGCAAAGAAGGCCACTTAATGTGGCCTTCGTCTTGCATAGGACTGTAGAGCAGCAAACGTAATGCCCACCCGCCTCCGACCGACGGTCGAGTGAGATTACTTTGCGGCGCCGGGGATGCCGTGGGAGGTTTTGGCGGTTTTGGCTCCGTTTACGATGGCGGTTTGCAAAGCCCTTACGGCGAGCATGCCCAGCAGGTCTAGGGGAACGACGGCGCTTGCCTGGGCGCCCAGTTTGCCGCTGGCGAGGGTGTAGATGGTGTCGCCATCGTTGGTAGTGTGCGTGGGACGGATGGCGTGTGCGTAGGCGTCTGCGGCCATCTGAGAGACCTTGGTGGCTTGTGCCTTAGTGAGTTCCACGTTGGTGACGATGCAGCTGATGGTGGTGTTGGTGCGGTCGAGCGGCATCTGCATGGATCCGGCGGCGGCAAAGGCTGCGAGTTCCATGTCGACGATCTGGTCGCTATCGGCTGCGGCACGCATACCGGCGACCCACTCGCCGGTGAAGGGGTCGACAACGTTGCCGCAGGCGTTGACCGAGACCACGGCGCCCACCTTGATGGGGCCGAGCGCCACGGCGGCAGCGCCAAGGCCGGCCTTCATGCAGGTGGCGGGGCCCATGAGCTTACCCACGGTAGCGCCCGTGCCGGCGCCTACGTTGCCCTGTTCGAGCTTGGTGGGGGTGTGGTCGAGCGCCTCGCGCACGGCGGCGATGCCGGCCTCAATGTCGGGGCGAACGGTGGGGTCGCCAAAGGCAAGGTCGAAGATACAGCTGGAGCACACGATGGGCACCTGCGTGGGGCCGACGGGCAGACCAATGCCGCGGCTCTCGAGTTCGCGGGCCACGCCGCTTGCAGCCTCGAGGCCAAAGGCCGATCCGCCCGAAAGGCAGACGGCGTGGACCTTATCGACGGTGTTTTCGGGACGCAGCAGGTCGGTTTCGCGCGATGCTGGAGCACCGCCGCGAACGTCAACGCCGCCGGTGGCACCCTCGGGCGCCACGATTACGGTGCAGCCGGTGCCAGCCTCCTCGTCCGTATAGTTGCCAAAGCAAAAGCCATCGACATTGCAAACATCGATGGCTTCGAGCAGTGTGTCCATGTTTTCTCCTATCGGTTTTCCGCCGGGCCTTATGCCCGGTCGGGATCCGTACGGTACGGCAAAATTGTAGGCGCTGGGGGATAACCAGCGCCAGATGCAATTACGAGAGTTTTTGAATCGCGCGTGCGACGCGAGCGATGGGCAAGCCCACCACGTTGTAGAAGTCACCCGAAATATCGTGCACAAGCATGCGGCCGCCTGTGCCTTGGATGCCGTAGGCCCCGGCCTTGTCCATGGGTTCGCCGGAGGCAACATAGCGCTCGATCTGCTCTTCGGTAAGCTCATAGAACGTCACGTCGGTCACATCGACAAACGACAGGCTCTCGGCGGCATGCGGAGCGGCCGTGTCGCCTGCCTTAACGATGCAGACGCCGGTTGCGACCTGGTGCGTGCGGCCCGAAAGCTCGCGGAGCATGGTGCGCGCCTCGTCCTCGGTTGCCGGCTTGCCCAGAATCTTGCCATCGAAGGTGACAATAGTATCGGCCGCGACGGTCAGTTCGTTGGGCTCGGCATGCTCGGCGGCAACGGCGGCGGCTTTGGCGCGTGCTAAGCGTTCAACGAGCGTAAGCGGGGCCTCGCCATCAAAAGGCGTTTCGTCGATATCTGCGGGAATCACGCGAATGTCATAGCCCGCCTCGCGCATCAACTCGATGCGGCGCGGTGATTGCGAAGCCAAAATCATAGCTGAATGCCCTCGGCGACCTTCTCGACGGCCTTGTCGCCGGCGAGCGTGCGCAGCAG
The DNA here is from genome assembly GCA_900542235.1 of uncultured Collinsella sp. Lineage (GTDB taxonomy): Bacteria > Actinomycetota > Coriobacteriia > Coriobacteriales > Coriobacteriaceae > Collinsella. Next base: position 6,032 of record UQNB01000009.1, on the reverse strand, counting down.
CTCAAGCGCAAAGGGGAGCGACTGGGCCATGCCGCTGGCGGTGATGATGTTGCCGTCTTGCGTAACCTTCTCGCCGGTATAGGCGCCTTCGGGGAAGCTTTTCTCAAAGCCAGGGAAGCACGTGGCGTGGCGCCCCTCGAGTAGGTCGAGCTCGCCTAGGATAAACGGGGCGGCGCAGATGGCTGCGACGTGCTTGGTTGAGGCGAACTCGCAGACCACATCGCAAACGCGCTGGTCTGCGCGCAAGTTGGTGGCTCCAGGCAGGCCGCCGGGCAGCACGACGCAGTCGTACTCGTCAAAGTTGATTTCGTCAAAGAGTGCATCGCAGGTCACGGGAATCTGCAGCGAGCTCACAACCTCGCGCGTGGGCATGATCGAGACAAGGGTGGCGCGCACGCCGCCGCGACGCATGACATCGACCATGGTCAAGCATTCAATAGTTTCAAAGCCATCGGCGGCGAGAACGGCAACGCTGGGCATGAGGGTTCCTTTCATAGGCGGCATACAATTAGCCGTCTTATACCCCGAAGACCTCCGCTTGCCACGCTCGATTTCCCAATGATTTTTCTGAGCAATGATTAAGTGGCTAGTTGCGCCTAAGGTGGACGACGGTCTCGCAGTGGAAGGTTTGTGGGAACAGGTCGACTGGCGTGATCTTTACGGGGGAGAAGGTGCCTTCTTCGACAAAGCGTTTGAGATCGCGCGCCAGGGTGGCCGGGTCGCAGCTCACGTAGGCGACATCGCGAGCACTCGTGCTGGCGATAAGGTCGATCGCCTCGGGGGCGAGGCCTGCGCGCGGCGGGTCGACCACCAAGACGTCGGCATCCTGGTCGGGGAACTCGCGCACCGCGTCTCCGCCAATGACGTCGACGTTATCAAGCTTGTTGATCTCCAGGTTACGGCGCAGGTCGCGCACGGCCGGGCCGTAGGCCTCGACGGCGGCGACGAAGTCGCAGCGGCGGGCGAGCGGCAGGGTAAAGGTTCCGGCGCCGCAGTACAGGTCCACGGCAAGCTCGTCTTCCTGCGGGTCGAGGGCGTCCATAACGAGATCAATCAAAATCTCGGCGCCCTTGGTGTTGACTTGGAAAAACGACGGGGCAGACAAGCGCATCTGGCCCTCGGCGATGTTCTCGGTCCACGAGCCCTCGCCGGCGAGCATTTCGACCTTGGAGACACGGCGGGCCTTCTTCTCGCCCCTGCTCATCACGCGCACGATGCTCGTGGGATGAGCGGCGTCCGCCAGCACGCGGGAGACTTGCGAGCGCGGAAAAGAGCCTGTGGGCGTCCAGAGTGCGACCTCGAGCGCCTTGGTGCGGCGCGATGCGCGAATGCCCACGCGTTCGAGTCCCAAGTCATGGCTGCCGCTTAGATAGTTGAGTGCGCCGACGACCGATTTGAGCGCCTTGGGAAAACGCTTATCGAACAGCGGGCACGCATCGACGGTTACGATTTTGCTGGGGTCGACACCGTGCATGCCAAGACGCACGCGACCGTTGACGACGGTCGGTTCGAGCTCGATTTTATTGCGGTAGCCCCAGTCGTCCTTGGTGTGGCAGATGGGCTGCACCAACTTATCGACCTGCTCAGGAGCGAACTTGCCGATGCGCTCGAGCGTGGAGCGCAGATTTTGCTCTTTGGCGGCAAGCTGTGCCGTGCGTGAGAGATTGCCCCACGAGCAGCCGCCGCAAATGCCAACGAAGGGGCAGGGAGGCTGGATGCGATCGAGGCTCGGCTCCAGAATCTCGGTGGTGCGGGCGCGCATGAACGACTTACCGTCCTGTACGACCTCGGCTTCAACGGTGTCGCCTGCCACGGCGCCCTGCACAAAGACGGCCTTGCCGTTGTCGGCGTGCGCCAACCCGTCGGCGCCGTAGGTCATCGATTCTATAGTGAGCTTCATATCCCTGCCTGTCATTCGTGTTGTTGTTCGCACCATGGTAGCAGGGAAAAGCGCCCCGCATCCGAGGCTTTCCTCAAATGCGGGGCGCTTCTACAAACTGCTTCTACAAACGACTATTTCGTCTTGCCGGTAATGAGCGTCTTAAGACCCAGGCCGATCAGGCCCAGGCCCATGCGCACGCGACCGGGGCGATGGCGCTCGATGGCCTTGGTCCTGCCGGCGGGCTTATCGCGACGGGCGCTCGTCTCGGGTGCGGGCTTGGTGACCTGCGGCTCGGGCTGAGGTACAGGTGCGGGCTCGGGCTCAATGACGGTCGCCTGGACCTTCTGAACCTCGGGTGTGGCCGGCTGCGGCTCAGGAGCAGGCTTTGCCTCAATGACGGGCTCGGGCGCGGCCTCGGCGTTGCGATAGGCACGCTCCAGCAGGGCTTCCTGCGAGTTGAAGGGCTTCTCGCCCTCTGCACGCTCCACGGGGACCCAAGTGCCGTCGCTCGTGAGGCTGCGGGCCTTCACGTTGTCGCGCAGCTGCATGCCCATGTACTCGTGCACCAGGGCGCGGCAGGTGGGGTCGAGCACGGGGAAGGCGATCTCCACGCGGTGTTCGGTGTTGCGCGTCATCATGTCGGCCGAGCTCAGGTAGATCATGTCCGAGTCCACGCCAAAGGCGTAAACGCGCGCATGCTCCAAAAAGCGTCCGACGATAGAACGGACATGCACGTTCTCGGTCTTGCCAGGAACGCCCGGCTTGAGGCACGAGATGCCGCGGATGATCATGTCCACGCGGACTCCTGCGCACGATGCCTCGGCGATCTTGTCGATGACCTCGCGGTCGGTGAGCGAGTTGAGCTTAAAGAACACGCGGGCGGGCTCGCCAGCGAGAGCGCGCTGGATCTCGCGATCCAGACCGCGCATGATGAGCGGCTTGAGGCCTACGGGCGCCACACCCAGGAAGCGGTAATCGCCGCGCAGATTGCCCAGCGACAGGTTGCGGAAGAACAGGTTGGCGTCCTCGCCGATGCCGGGGTGGGCGGTCATGAGCATAAAGTCGCTGTAGAGTTTGGCCGTCTTCTCGTTAAAGTTGCCGGTGCCCAGCAGCGTCAGGCGCGTTAGCGCCATGCCCTCGCGATAGGTGAGCTGGCAGATCTTGGAGTGGCACTTAAAGCCCTCGGAGCCGTAGATGACGGTGCAGCCGGCCTCTTCCAGGCGCTCGGCCCACTCGATGTTGTTCTGCTCGTCAAAGCGCGCGCGGAGCTCCATGAGCACCGTGACCTCTTTGCCGTTCTCGGCGGCATCGATCAGTGACTCGCACAGGCGGCTCTGCTTGGCCACGCGGTAGAGCGTGATGCGCAGTGAGATGCACTCGGGGTCGTAGGCGGCCTCGTGCACCAGATCCAGGAAGGGGTTCATGGCCTCATAGGGATAAAAGAGCAGCTTGTCGTGCTGAAGTACCTGCTCGCGGATGGAGCGGGTCATATCGATGGTGGGGTTGGGCTGCGGCTTAAACGGCGTAAAGAGCAGCTCGTTGCGCAGGTGCTCGGGAATCTTGCCCTCAATGCCAAAGACGTAGCCTAGGTCGAGCGGGATATCGCAGGTAAAGACAGAGCGGCGCGAAAGCTCGAGCGCCTTGCGGATGGTCTTGAGCGTCGCCTTCTCGAGCGACCCCGAGACCGCGAGCACTACCGGCTGCAGACGCAGGCGCTTCTTGAGGATGCGCTTCATGTGCTGGCGGTAGTCCTCTTCCTCTTCGACGCCCTCGCCGTCCGGATCGATGTCGGCGTTGCGGGTGACGCGGATGAGCGCGCGGTCGAGTGGCTTGTAGGAGCCAAAGCAGCTGTCCAGGCAGGCGAGGATGACGTCCTCGAGCAAGATGTAGGAGTAGGTGCCGGTGGGCGAGGGGATCTCGACCACGCGGTTCATCGAGGCGGGGATCTCGATAAGGCCCAGCAGACTCTCCTCGTCGGTGACGCCGTCCAGGCCGCAGGCCAGGTAGAGTGCGCCGTTGCGCAGGTTGGGGAAGGGGTGGCGCGGCTCAATCACCAGCGGTGAGATGACCGGCGACACGTAGGCCTGGAAGTAACGGGTTACAAAGGTGCGCTCCTCGGGCGTAAGCGAATCGATGCGGGCGCGGTGAACGCCCAGGGTGTCGAGCTTGCCCTCGATGCTCTTAAAGATGGACTCCCATCGGGTAAGGAGCCCGGGCATTTCGGTCATGACAGCATCGACCTGTTCGGAGGCGGTCATATTGCTCTTGTTGTCGACAGGCTGTTTTTTGAGCTCTGCCAGATCGGACAGGCCGCCCACGCGCACCATGAGAAACTCGTTGAGGTTGGACTCGAAAATCGACACGAACTTTAGACGCTCGAACAGCGGAACGGTCTCGTCGAAGGCTTCGTCAAGCACACGGTTGTCAAAGCGCAGCCAGCTGAGCTCTCGGTTCTGCGTGTACGAGAAGTCGCGCGGCGGTTTGCGCAGCTTTGCGGCGGCTTGCTTTTTTTCGATTTTGCTCGGCATATGCATCTGTCCGTTCAGTCCCCGCAGGGGACGGTTGCCTAACACTATTCACTATTGTCTCAATTTAGTCGACCTATGGCACGGACGTATCGCGTGAACGGTATCTTTACCTACTTCTTACGCTGACAAGCCATAGAGCTGACGCCCGTCACGTTGTGAAAAAACGGTCTATATCCTCACTCAACTGGTGAGTATGTGTGAATAAGAATGATAGGTAGCTGAATATCATCGAATACAGACAGAAACACGAACAAGCGTCGTTTATATACATAAAACCGTTTTAGATATGCAATTCCTAATCGAAAGATTGGAGTTGTAATTGCGAATGATTTTTGAGAAAAAAGAGCGTTTACCTTAGAAAAGTTACTTTAGAACGCCGAAGTACATCATGGGGGAATCACATGCGATATACCGTTCATCGCACTTTGTTGACCGTTCGGGGGCGAGGTGGAATTGCGGGTGATTTTTGGATATAACTAGAGCTGTCAGCAAGCAGCGTCTCATATGGAGGGGCGCTGATACATTCGGCCAGTAAGGCCCGAAAGAAAGGTAGGAGGCCATGACGAAAGGTCTGCACGTGCCTTCCGAGATCGGCAAGCTCAGGAAGGTCTGCCTGCACCGTCCCGGCGACGAGCTCCTCAACCTGCCGCCCGACGAGCTCGAGCGACTCCTGTTCGACGACGTCCCGTTCCTTGAGGTCGCGCAGCAGGAGCACGACACCTTCGCCCAGATCCTGAGGGACCAGGGCGTCGAGGTGCTCTACCTCGAGAACCTCGTCGCAGAGGTGTTCGACCAGGTCCCCGGCGCCCGCGCCGAGTTCACCGACCAGTACATCGCCGAGGCAGGCATCCGCGGCCAGCACATGCCGCAGATCGTCCGCGAGAAGCTGGACTCCATCACCGACAACCTCGAGTTCGTCAAGAAGACCATGGCCGGCATGACCAAGGCCGAGATCGACATGCCCCTCACGGCGTCCACGACCCTCGACTCCCTGGTCAACTCCGAGTCCGAGTCCGACCTGATCATCGACCCGATGCCCAACCTCTACTTCACCCGCGACCCGTTCGCGGTCGTCGGCGAGGGCGTCAACCTCAACCGCATGTACTCGGTCACCCGCAACCGCGAGACCCTGTACGGCAAGTACGTCTTCAAGTACCACCCCGACTACAAGGACGTCTCCCTGTACTTCCGCCGCGACTGCCAGTTCCACACCGAGGGCGGCGACGTGCTGAACATCAACGAGAAGACCCTCGCCGTCGGCATCTCCCAGCGCACCCAGGCGGCCGCCATCGACGTCATGGCCCAGAACATCTTCTGGAACTCCGACTCCAAGGTCGAGCGCATCCTGGCCTTCGACATCCCGGTCTCGCGCGCCTTCATGCACCTCGACACGGTCTTCACCCAGATCGACGTCGATAAGTTCACGATCCACCCCGCCATCATGGGCACCCTGCGCGTCTACGAGCTGACCGCCGGCAAGAACCCGGGCGACGTGAACATCCGCCTGATCGAGGACACCCTCGAGCACGTCCTGGAGGACGCCACCGGCGTCGACCAGGTCAAGCTGATCCCCTGCGGCGGCGGCGACCGCATCGCGGCCGAGCGCGAGCAGTGGAACGACG
>UQNB01000008.1 GCA_900542235.1 uncultured Collinsella sp. | reverse complement strand
CCGCCGGACCATGTGGCCGGCGGGGCGCCCTTTTGTGTTGTGCTGTCCGTGAACTAACGGGCCTGCTTAACCTTTGCCGCTGCCTCGACAAACGACTTCCACAGGTTAAAGTCGGTCTCGAGCGTCTGCCAGGTGTACTCGGGATGCCATTGCACGCCCAGGCAGAAAGGCTGGCCTTCGACCTCGATACACTCGGGAACGCCGTCGGTTGCCTTGGCGACCAAGCTCGTGCTTTTACCCAGACGATCGACGCAACAGTGGTGTGCGGAGTTGGTCTGGATTAGCCTGTGCCCGCCAACCGCGCGTTCCAGCAGCGAGCCCGGCACGACCTCGACGGGGTGCACGGGATCGTTGAGCACGTGGGTGTGGCGCCACTGCGTGCGACCCTCGCGCGCACCCAGGCTCGGCACGTCCATGCACAGGGTGCCGCCGGTGGCGACGTTGAGCAGCTGCGTGCCGCGGCAGGTGGTAAAGAGCGGCTTTTTGGCGCGGAGTACCTCGCCGACCAGCTTAAACTCAAAGCTATCGCGAATCTCGCAGCAGAGGGTGGGGTCGTAGGGTCGATCATCGCCCCAGCGCTTGGGGTTGACGTCCGGGCCGCCGGGAATGGCGATGCCGTCGGCGATATCGACGTAATGACGGATAACCTCAATGTCCTCGGTGATGGACATCTGCAGCGGCAGGCCGCCGGCGGCAAGAATGGCATCGACAAAGACGCTGGCGATTTCCTCGTTGGGGGAGAGCGTCTCGCTCAAAAACGGCTTCGCTTCTTCCCAACGCGGCGCGACGAGGATGAGCGGACGGTCGGCGGGGGCGACGTCGACGTGCGGGGTGTATGACGATGAAGTGCGAGTTCCGATCATAGGTGTAGCTTTCGAGTTTGGATGGGCATGGCGGGCGGGTGAGCGGTCTGGTTAGTGGCCCTTGATGGAGTTGAGGAAGTCCTGGGCACGCTTGGTCTGGGGGTGGTCGAAGAACTCGTCGGGCGTGCCGGTTTCCACGATCTGGCCGTCAGCCATAAAGACGACGCGATCGGCCACGCGGCGGGCGAAGTTCATCTCGTGCGTGATGACGATCATCGTCATGCCCTGCTGGGCAAGACGGACCATGACCTCGAGCACCTCGTTGATCATTTCGGGGTCAAGGGCACTCGTGGGCTCGTCAAAAAGCATGGCCTTGGGCTGCATGGCGAGTGAACGGGCGATGGCCACGCGCTGCTGCTGGCCGCCCGAAAGCTGTGCGGGTACCTTGTCGGCCTGCTCGGCCACGCCTACACGGCTCAGCAGATCCATGGCGCGCTCACGAGCCTCCTCCTTGGACACGCCCAGCACGTCGACCGGCCCCAGCATGACGTTCTGCAGTACGGTCATATGTGCAAACAGGTTGAACTGCTGAAACACCATGCCCAACTCGGCGCGCATGCGGGCAAGGTCTTTGCCTTCCTGCGGAAGCGGCTGACCTTCGATGAAGATCTCGCCCGAGTCGATGGTCTCCAAGCGGTTGATGGTGCGGCACATGGTCGACTTGCCCGAGCCCGAGGGTCCAATCACAACGACGACCTCACCGCGGTCGACCGAGAGATTGATGTCGTTGAGGACATGTAGATTGCCGTAGTGTTTATCGACATGCTTGAGCTCGATCAGCGGCTGATTGCCGGTGGAAGAGGTGCTCTGTGCCATGGTGCTCGGCTCCTTATGACTCGAAATGGTAAAGCGTTAGCGGATGATGGTCGCGCCGGTCTTGTGCGAAACATAGACAGCGGCCTTGTTGATCGCGACGTTGATGAGGATGTAGATGACCGCGATAACCAGGTAGACCGACACGAGGGCGTCGTAGTTGGTAATGAGCACGCGGGCATTTTGCATGAGGTCGGGGTAGCTCACCACGTAGGCGACGGTGGTGTCCTTGACTACGACCACAAGCTGCGAAATCAACGACGGAATGATAAACCGAATAGCCTGCGGCAGGACGATTTTAAAGGTGATTTTAGCTTTGGAGAGACCGAGTGCCTGGGCAGCCTCGACCTGGCCGCGCGGTACGGCGTTGACGCCGGCGCGGAAAATCTCGGCAAGCACGCCGGCTGCAGCAAGCGCGACGGGAAGCGTGAGCATCCAAAACGACGGCAGCGCGATCTTGTACTGGGGCAGCACCAAAAAGAAGAAGTAGATGAACAGCAGGCTCGGCACGCCGCGGAAGAAATCGGTGAGCACGCGGCAGACCAGCTGCAGCGGCTTAATGCCGCTGGTGCGGCCGAGCATAAGGGCTAAGCCCAGCACCAGCGCAATGACGCCAGCGGTGAGTGCGACTTTAACGGTGCCCTCAAAGCCGGCAAGCAGGAACTTCCAGGTGGTGAGGTGCGTAAAGAAATACCAATAGTGAACCGAAAGCTGGCCGGTCACATAAAAGCGCTGCAACACGAGGGCGACGAGCACGGCGACAGCAACAAGCGAGATGGCGGTGCCGATGCGAATCTTGGCGCGCATCTTGGGGCCGGGAGCCTCGTAGAGCGCATCGCGCATGGTGAGCGCGGAGGTGGAGTGCTTGCTCATCGGAGGATCCTCACCTTCTTATCGATGTAGTTGCCAATGTGACTCACCACAAAGGCCGTGCCCAGGTAGCCGAGCGCCGAGATAAAGAACGCGGCGACGCCGCCGAGCGAGCGCGTGTTGATGTAGCTCACCACGCCGGTGAGCTCCTGCGGTTTAAGCGGCACCTGGCTGCCGAGCGCGGTGGTGAGCATGACGGCGATAAAGAGGTTGGTCATGGGCAGCACGCTCGAGCGCAGTGCTTGCGGAATCACGATCTTGGCGAGGATACGGCTGAAGCTCATGCCGAGCGAACGTGCGGCTTCGACCTGGCCGACGCCGACGGTGTTGATGCCGCTCATAAAGTTCTCGGAGCCAAAGGCCGAGCCCAAAAGGACCGTGGCGACGATAACGCAGGTGCGGTAGGGCAGGACGACCTTGAGCGGCGGCAGCGCATAGACGACGATGATGAGCAGCGCGATGCCGGGGATGTTACGGAAGACCTGGACATACAGGTCGCCAAAGACGCGCAGCGGCTTGAGCGGCGACACGCGCATCACGGTGACGGCGACGGCCAGCACCATGGCGATGACAAACGACTCAAGCGTCATACCCCAGGTTGCTAGCAGCGCGTCGATATAGTTCTGGCCATAGAGCGACCAGAGCTCGGAGAGACTCATGCGGACCTCCCGCCGATAAGGAAAGGGGCTCCCGTGTGTACGGAAGCCCCGACAACTCAGTGAGGAAACAGTTTACCGCAATAAAGCGCATCATGCGTTTCCATATGGTTTCGTTGCGGCCGTTACCAGGCTCGCTGCCTAGGCGCCGATCTCGGGCAGCTCGGGAACATTGGTGTCGCCCGTGCGGTCGCCAATGCAGATCTGCCACAGCTCGGTCCAGGTACCATCGTCCTCGATCTTCTTAAGGAAGTCGTTGACAAAGGCAACGCCGTCGGAATCGAGCGGCAGGCCGATGCCGTAGGGCTCCTTGTTGCCGAAGGGCTTACCGGCGATCTTGTACTTACCGGGCTCGCGGACCAGGGCGCTCTGCTGCATGTTGTTGTCGATGACGTAGGCGTCAACGCGGCCCAGCTGGAGTGCCTGGCGGGCCTCCTCGTCGGTCTTGAACTCCTGCTGGCTGGCCTTGGGAGCGAACTCCTCCAGGATGGCGGGGCCGTTGGAGCCGGACTGGACGGCGACGTTCTTGTCGGCCAGGTCATCGACGCTCTTGATGTCGTCGTTGTCGGCGAGCACCAGGATGGCCTGCTGGGTGTAGTAGTAGGGACCGGCAAAGGAGATGAGCTTCTTGCGCTCGTCGGTGATGGTGTAGGTGGCAAAGACGGCATCGACCTGGCCGTTCTGCAGGACGGACTCGCGCGTGTCCGAGGTCACCTGGGTGATCTCGACCTTGTTCTCGCCCAGAATGTAGTTGGACAGGAGCTGTGCGATACCGGCGTCGAAGCCGCGGGTCTGACCGTCTTTCTCGTTGAGGAGGGAGAAAAGTGTGGAGGTCTGAACGCCACCGATCTTAAAGACACCGGCGTCCTTGACGGCCGTGGCCCAGGTGCTGGCGGCGATGGCGTCGTCATCGGCCTTGGGGCCGTTGTCGACGAGTTTGTCGAATGCCTTGGCATCGAGTATGGTGGAAGCCTCGGTATCTTCGGAGCTCTTGGAGGAGCCGGCGGCGGAACCCTTGTCGGCCTCGGCGCTGGTGTCGGAGCAGCCGGCAAGACCAAGGCCGGCAACGGTTGCGAAGGTGGCGGCGACGAAGCCGCGGCGGTCGAGAACGACCTGCTGGGAGAGGTTCTTGCTCATGGTAGAACACCTTTCTCAATAAAATCCCTAGTGGCTGAGTAGAGTTATACCCTATCGCGCTCAAATGGGTCAACACGAAATAACTCAGAAACATACTTACCTTATGGGTTATTCTACCTACCATAAAGGGACAGGTTTATTTTGGCAGGTTTTATCTGGGAAAACGTCGGTTATTGCTGCTGAGATAGGGTTTTGCAGACGGCATGATCGCTCGCAGCGGTCGCTATAATGGCGGCAACGCGACACATATATAAGTAAGGAGATCGCGTATGAACGGTTATTCGTTTTTCGCGCCGACCGTGACCTAAAACCACCAAAAAGGGGACAGGCACCTTTGTGGTGGTTTGGGCTGGTACGGCGGCCGGTCTCGTTGTTTTGTCTCAATCTGTAACATCTAGACGAGGAAATGGGTTCTTACTGTTACAGATCGAGATTTTATCCTTAGGGGGATTTGAATGTCTCGATCTGTAACAGTTAGACGGGAATTCGGGCCATAGATGTTACAGATTGAGATAATCGCGCCGCGAAAATAAAAACCTCCGCATGGGTGCTTCCCTTGCGGAGGTTTTTACTCGTTGAGTAGCCTTACGGCCTCGGCGGCCATGTTCTCGACCGTCATGCCGTTCTGAGCGATCAGCTCGTTGGGGTCGTAGCGGTCGGGGAAGCCCTTGGCGATGCCGAAGGTGCGCGTGCGCACGGGCGTGCAGGCCAAGTAGCACGCGACGCGTTCGCCCCAACCGCCGTCCAAGATGCCGTCCTCGAGGGTGACGACAACGCGATGCTCGGCGGCAAGGCTGTCGAGGAACTCGCGGTCAAGCTCGGTTGCAAAGCGAGGGTTGACGAGCGTGGCCTCGATACCGTATTCGGCTGCCAAGCGGTTTGCCACACGCTCGCCCAGCTCAAAGAAATCGCCGAGCGCGAGCACGGCCACGTCGCGGCCCTGGCGCACCACGTTGTAGCGCGCGACACCGTAATCGGCGTCCTCGGCAGGCGCCAAGTCGGGGCGGCTTACCAGGCCAATGCCGGGCACGCGAATCGCCACAGGATGCTCGCGGTGATCGAGCGACCAGCTCAGCATGGACAGATATTCCTCCATGCAGGCCGGCGCCAAGTAGTGCATGTTGGGAAGACCGCCCAGCATGGAAATATCAAAGAACGAGAGATGCGTCTCGGATGTGGTGCCAAAGATCGACGCGCCAAATACCAGGATGGTTGCGGGGGCGTCGTTGAGGCACAGGTCGTGCCACAGCTCGTCGTAGGCGCGCTGCAAAAACGTGCCGTACACACCAAAGACTGGCTTGGCGCCCGAGCGCGCAAGCGCGGTGGCAAAGGTCACGGCGTGCTCCTCGGCAATGCCCACGTCAACAAACTGCTTGCCTGCCGCGGCGCGAAGCTCGGGCGTAAAGCCCATGATGTAGGGCGTTGCGGCCGTGATGCCCACAACCTGCGGATCGCGCTCTATGGCAGCGCTCAGGGCCTCGCCCGTAATGTCGGCATAGGTGCGCGGCGTAGGCTCGCTCGGATGGCCCGGGCAGAGCTTGCGCCCAGTCGCCATGTCAAACGGACCTACATGATGCCAGCGCTCGGGGTCGCTCTGGGCCGGCTCAAAGCCCTTGCCCTTCGCGGTGGAGACGTGCAGCACGATGGGATGATCGATATCGCGCAGTTCCTGCAGCACGTCGACTAGGGCCAACACATCGTTACCGGCGTCCAGATAGCGGTAGTCGAGCCCCATCGCGCGGAAAACGTTGCGCTCACAGGTGCCGTTGCTGGCGCGCAGCTCGGCCAGATTGCGATACAGGCCGCCATGGTTCTCGGCAATGGACTGGTCGTTATCGTTGACGATGATGATCAGGTTGCTGTCGAGCTCGGCGGCATTGTTAAAGCCCTCAAACGCCAGACCGCCCGAAAGCGAACCGTCGCCAATGATGGTGATGACGTTGTACGCATCGCCCGCCAGGTCACGAGCGTGCGCCAAGCCGCAGCCCAGGCTCACCGATGTGGAGGTGTGGCCCATGGCGAACAGGTCGTGTTCGGACTCGTCGGGATTGGCAAAGCCAGAGGCCTCGCCGTAGCGTGCCGGGTCGATATAAGTGTACGCGCGCCCAGTCAGCGCCTTGTGGGCATAGGTCTGGTGCGACACGTCAAAGACAATTTTGTCGGTGGGGGAGTTAAACACGCGATGAAGCGCAACCGTAAGCTCAACGACGCCCAGGTTGGGGGCAACGTGCCCGCCGACGGCGGCGGAGCTTTCGAGGATGGCGTGGCGGATCTCGCCGCAGAGCAGCGGAAGCTCGGCGCGATCGAGAGCCTTGACGTCCTCGGGCGTTGTCGTTTGCGTAAGCAGCATCGTTGTGGGTTACTCCATGCGAATCGTGCGCCGGCACTCCCTCGGCCGGCACAATTGCACAAGACAGTCTCGCACATTTTGGCGTTTGATATGTGACGGCGGCGCGGTAATTCGCCAACTGGTGGGGCAAAACGTTTTGTCCGATGCCATACTGATAAGTTCCATGATGATTTTATTCATTGCGTGCAGGCTGTGGCTTGCCGCCGAGCGCCGCCGGAAGGAGGCCGCATGTCCGATACCGTTCGTGCCGAGAAAATCGCGTGCGAAGTAGACCATGCTGCCCGTCAACTGGCACAGGCGGGCCGTCTGGACCTGACGCGCGAGTTTATCCAGCATGGCGATGTGACGGTGTATACGCATGTGACCTCAGTGGCGCGGGCAAGTCTGTCCTTTGCCGAGCGTCTGGGCCGCGTCGGTATCTCCGTCGACCGCTTATCGCTGCTGCGCGGGGCCCTGCTGCACGATTACTTTCTCTATGACTGGCACGATCCCGACCCAAGCCATCGGCTGCATGGCTTTCGCCACCCGTTTTTTGCCTTGGCGCGTGCGGAGGAAGATTTTGAGCTGACGCCGCGCGAGCGGAATATTATCGTACGGCATATGTTTCCGCTGGTGCCGGTGCCGCCGACGTGTCGCGAGGCATGGATTGTGTGCCTGGCGGATAAATGGTGCGCGCTGCGCGAGACGATTGCCGGCCGTCTGCCGCGCAAAGGCGGCGCGAACGATTTGAACGAGGGCCCGAGCGACGGCTCGAGCAAAGAATCGAACGAAAAGAGGAGTGGGTAGACGGTGGGAACCGCGATCGGCATGGCATTTGACGGCGCGACGCTTGCCGCCTGTCCGCTCTCGGCGCTGGTACTCTCGTTTGCCTTCTACGGTTTTTGCGGCTGGGTATGGGAGTCGACAGTCTGCGCCATGCTCAACCACGGACGCTTTGCCAACAGCGGCTTTTTGCTAGGGCCGTGTTGTCCCATCTACGGTGCGGGCGGCATTGCGTGCTGGTTGCTGCTGCGTGGAATCCCAGACGCCTCGAGCCAGTTTGTCGCTGCCGCGCTCGTATGCAGCGTGATCGAATATAGCGTGGGCGTGCTGTTGGAAAAAACGACGGGTGCCCGGTTTTGGGATTACTCGCATCTGCCGTTTAACCTGCACGGACGCATCTGCCTGTACTGGGCCTGCGCGTTTGGCTTGGGTGCGTTGTGTATTTGCCGTTTAGTGGAGCCGGCATTGCTGGGGCTGCTTGGCCATCTGCCGGTGCTAATCGTGCGCTTGGCCGCCTTTATCGTCGCGGTCGCGACGATGGTCGATGCGGTGTGCTCGTTGGCGAGCTGGCGGCGTCTGTCCGATCAGCTTGAGCGTGTGCGTGCCGACCTTGCCGACCGCATCAATGAGTCGCTTGCCGACGCCTCCGACTCTATGCTCGAACGTATTCCCGATTCGGCGATTGACTCGGTGGCGCAGACGCATATCCGCGGTCGCGCCGTTAACGCTTGGCTGGCCGAGCTGGGCGACGCGGCGCTCGATGCCCTGCGCGAGAAGACTTCGATGCCGACGTTTATCTCGGATGGTGCTCGCGGCCTGGCGCTCGCTGCCCGCCGCGTGGCCGATGCCGCGCCGAGTATGCCGCGTCCGTCGCTCGGTCGTCGCCTTGCCGGCAAGCGCATGAGCCGCCCGGTACCGAGCGTGTCACTCAGCCGCCGCGACCTACGCTTCTTTAACGCCTTCCCGCGTCTGCGCATCAATCGTTACGAGGGTGTCATTCGAGCTACCGACCTCCGCGACCGAGCCCGCGAGCTGTTCCGGCGCTAGCCAGAGCGGAGCCAAGCGCGCCCTTCTCGTTCGCACGTTTCCCGTTCGTTTCGCGTCCGTTGCCGCGCCGTTTCCAAGATTGCGGTGCCGTTTCCATTCGACAACGCAGCGTTTAACAACGCCGTATCTGGTCTACACCAGTTGCCCCTCGGCCGCATCATGAGCGCCGACAACGTTCATGCGACCAAGGGGGAGCGAATGTACGATACGGGATCGACAACGTTTATGCTCATCTGCACCATGCTCGTGTTTTTAATGACACCGGGTCTGGCGTTTTTCTATGGCGGCCTGTCCAGGCGCAAAAATGTCATCAACACCATGCTTATGTGCTTTGGCGCCATTGGCCTGGTTGGTGTGCTGTGGATTGTTGCCGGCTGGTCGCTGGCCTACGGTGGCGACGGTTCTAACCCGTTTATTGGCGGCTTTGACCAGCTGCTGTGCCTGCCGGTGCTCAACCAGGTGCTGCAGGCGGCCGAGGCCAATGCTGCGGATGGTGCCGTCTACCCTCAGATCATCAACATCGCCTTCCAGATGGCGTTTGCCATGATCACCGCCGCTATCGTTACGGGCAGTCTGGCAGGCCGCGTTAAGTTTGGTGCCATGACGGCCTTCCTGGGCATTTGGCTGCTCGTGGTCTATGCGCCGCTCGCCCACATGGTTTGGGGCGGCGATGGTTCCTTTATCGGCGACATCATCGGCGCGCTCGACTTTGCCGGCGGCGACGTGGTACACATTTCGTCCGGTCTCACGGGCCTGATTCTCTGCTTAATGCTCGGCCGTCGTCGCGGCTTTGGCATGATGAGCTACCGTCCGCATAACGTGCCGTTTGTGGCGCTGGGCGCCGGCCTGCTTTGGTTTGGCTGGTTTGGCTTTAACGGCGGCAGCGAGTTTAAGGCCGACGCCGTGGCGGCGCTCGCCATCCTCAACACCGTGACGGCCAGCGCGGCGGGCATGGTCTCGTGGCTTGCCGTCGAGCGCGTGCACACCGGTCGCCCCACGCTGGTGGGTGCCAGCACCGGTCTGGTTGCGGGCCTTGTGGTGGTCACGCCGGGTGCGGGCTTTGTCGAGCCGTGGGCAGCGCTGGTCATGGGCCTGATCGTCTCTCCCGTGTGCTACCTGGCCATCAGCCATCTTAAGACCAAGTTCGGCTACGACGACGCGCTCGATGCGTTCGGTTGCCACGGTATCGGCGGCATCTTGGGCGGTGTGCTCACGGGCCTGTTCTGCGTGCCGGAACTCTCGTGGACCGGTAAGGGCGGCCTGTTCTATACGGGCGACATGTCGCTGCTCATCTCACAGATCCTGGGCATTGTGGTGACGGTCGTTATCGTGCTGGTGCTCGACTTGGTGATCGCCGCGGTGGTCAAGGCGCTGTTCCACGGCAGCCTGCGCGTGGACGAGGCCGACGAGGCGCTGGGCCTGGATGCGAGTCAGCACGGCGAGAGCGCGTATCCTTCGTTTAGTGGTCTGGACTAACAGTTTCAAACGTTCTGTCAGACCAACTCTTAAAGAGAGGAATTCACTATGAAGAAAATTACGGCTATCGTGCGCCAGGAAAAGCTTGAGGTTCTTAAAGACGCGCTGTTTGCTGTTGATGTTCGCGGCATGACCATCAACCAGGTGCAGGGCTGCGGCGCGCAACATGGCTGGAGGGAATACGTGCGCGGCAACGAGTTGCTTGTCAACACGATCCCTAAGGTGCAGTTCACCCTCATCTGCGCCGATGAACATGTCGACGGAATTGTCGACATCATCTGCAACGTCGCCCGCACCGGCGCCGTCGGCGACGGCAAGATCTGGGTCGAGCCGGTCGAGGAAGTCATCCGCATCCGCACCGGCGAACACGGCCCCGCCGCGGTGTAGAATCGACCGCCTACCATCCGCAACGTTAAAATGCTGCAATGAGGCACAAGACTTGCGTTGCGGATGGGCGGATTATGGGTCGCAATAAATATCCCGAGGAGACGGTCGCGAAGATTCTCGACGCGGCACTGGAGCTATTCTGCGCACAGGGTTATGAGGGGACGAGCATTCAAGATATCGTTGACCGTCTTGATGGCATGACCAAGGGCGCTGTCTATCATCACTTCAAGAGCAAAGAAGAGATTTTCAATGCCGCGTTTGATCGGGCGATGACTCCGATTGTTGAGCACCGTCGCTCGATGCTTGGCGTCGGTAATATGACCGGCGCCCAAAAGCTAAAAAGGCTTTACGCTCCCGAGTCCGTTGTTCCGCAAATTGAGCTATGGGCACGTATGCGTCCTGCAGCAGATCCGGTAAAAAGCTCGCGTCTTCTGGCGATGCAGTACCAGGGCTCGTTTAACGAGTCTGCCGATGGCTATCTCTTGCCGGTGATCGAGGAGGGCATCGCCGACGGATCCATTGCGTGCGAATGCCCGCGTGAAGCGGCGGAGGCCGTATCGTTGTTGGCGAATCTTTGGCTGCTGCCGCTGTTCCGTCCGCTTGAGACCAAGGATCGAATGCTCGCTCGCGCTCAATGTTTGGCGCAGATGGCTGCCGCGGTGGGACTCGATTTGGGGGAAGAAGTGCTTCAGACAACGGCGCAGATTTGGGACGTATGGGACCGCGCCGGGTGGTAATATAGATACCAACGGTATGTAATAGATTTGAGAGGGCAGCTCCGGCTGCCCTTTTCAAGTCGATAAATACATACTAGCGGTATGTATAGGGGGTGGGCTTATGGCTGGCCTGAGAGACGTCGGTGTCTCGTTGAAATCAAAAACAGTGCGGTCAATCAGGCTCGCGGAACTTCTGGTTGCGCAGCTGTGCACGTATTCGATGCTGTCGGCGCTGTGCTTTGCGTATCCACTTTACTTGTTCGATCGCAGTGGATCGTCAACGTTATATGGCGTCGTCGCGGCGATAGCGTTCATACCCGGCGTACTTGCAACTTCGGCTGGCGGAATCTTGGCGGATAGGGGAAGACATCGCGAGGTCCTCGTGGCCCTCGGCATTGCTCTGATGACTGCATCACTGCTGTCTATCCCCATGAAGCGCTCGTTGCCTCTTGCGGTCGTCGTAGTAGCGATACTTTGTGTTCAATATGGTGTTCAATCGCTGCTAAAGCCAATGCTCCAAATTGAGACGGTGCGCATGGCGGGTGAAAAGAAGGTTGAGCGGGCCACTGCATTGGTTTCGCAGGTGACCATGGTGAGCAATATCTTGGGTCCTGTGGTCGGGACGGCAGTCTATGGGTGCTTTGGCATCGATGCTCTTTGCACAACCGCGTCGGTGGCGTTTGCGATTTCAGCTCTCTTGTTTGGGGTCGCACTCAAGCAAAATGCCTCATCTGAAACGATGGGAGACGGCGCGACTCGCACGACATGCCGAAACGATTTTCGGGAGTCGATTCGGTATCTGTTGCAAAATGCATCATTGGTCGCTGTGATTTTGCTTGCGGCCGTTTTGAACCTTGCGTTGGTTGGGCTAACGATTGGCGCTCCCATTATTGTTACAAAGCATCTCGGCATGCAATCGTCCTGCGTTGGGATAGTTGAGGTTGCTCTGGGCTTGGGTGGTCTTACCGGCAGTGGCTTGGTCGGCATTTGGCCGCATCGCTTTTCTTTCAATGGCATATGTCGATATGTTGCGATGATCTGTTTTGGAGTCGCGCCGATCATTGTCGCGCTATTGTGCGGCACTGATGTATGTGCGTTCGCCGTGTTTGCAGTTGGTTCGGCATGGGTCATGGTGTGGGCAAGCATTGCGTCGGTTGAAATCATCGCGTTTGTTCAGCGGGCAGCGCCGACTGAGCTCTGCGGAAAAGTGCTTTCGGTCGTTTACATGGTCCTTTCCTGCGCAACGCCTATCGGCCAATTGACGTACGGGGCTGCATATGATCGATGGACACCGGCGATTGTATTCGCAGCCATGTTGGCGGTGCTGACGTTGATGACGGCTCTGTTTTATCGGCTGAAAAATCGATTGCGGCGATTGTCTTAACGCGCTGGGGCACCGTGAATTTGTGAAGGCGGTGGTACGCCGCGCCGGGACGGCATTGTTTGGACATGCCTCTCCTTCGTCTACAATATCGGGCAGACGAAGGAGAGGCATGTCCATGATCAAGATGTTCGTGAGTGACTTAGACGGAACGCTGCTGAACGCCCTGCACGAGGCGGATGGGACCATCCGCCGCGCCATTCGCGAGCTGACTGAGGCTGGCCTGCACGTGGTTCCCGCGACTGGACGATCGACGTTGCCGATCGGCGAGCATGGCTTTACGGGCCTGGCGCTTGACGCCTGCTGCTCCAATGGATCCATCGTGCGCGACAGCCATGGCGAGGTGCTCAAGACTTGGACCATCGATCCGCAGGTCACTGAGGAACTGCTCAAGGCGTTCCCGGACATTTGCTTTGATTGTTCCACGCCCGATGGCATGTACTCGAGCGGTTCGTTCGAGATGCATCAGGCGGGCTTTAAAAAGGACAGCCCCATCAAGCGTATTGTGATGCGCGGCATGCGTGCGCGCGGTGGGTATCACGAGGAGCAGTATTTCGACCAGTCGATCGGCGATATCCTGCGCCACGATGTATGCAAGATCAACTGCCGCGTGACCTCGCGCGAGCTGGAGCGCGACCTTAAGGCGTATCTTGCCGAGCGATCGGACCGCGTGGTCAACGCGCCGTTCGATCCGGTGATGTTCGAGATCACGGACGTAGCGTGCAACAAGGGCGAGAGCGTGGCCTGGCTGGCGGGCTACTACGGTATTGCCGAGGACGAGGTCGCGGTCTACGGCGACGGCGGCAACGACATCGCCATGCTCAAGCGTTTCCGCCACAGCTACGCGACCAAAAACGCTAGCGATGCAGCTAAGGCCGCCGCGAGCGCGACCATCGGCAGCTGCATGGTCCATGCCGTTCCCAAGCACATGCTCGCCACCATGCGCAAGCAAAACTCCCGCACCGTCATCGAATAAGGGACAAAGGGACAGTCCCTTTTGTCACATTGGGATATAGGTCTCTTGGAAATCGAACATATATTCGCATATTTAACTGCGCTTTGATAGAATTGCTGCTGTTGGCGGCAGTTCCATGTGCCGGGCAGCGCCCTCCATCTGATGGGAGGTGATGCCCATGACCGATTTGATTGATTTCGTGAAGCTCCTGACCGCTTTGGTCTCGCTCCTCACGACGCTTATCGGACTTTCCGAGGCACTCAAGCAACGTTCGAAGCAACGTAAGAGGGGTCGCCGCCGTTAAGGCGTTGACCCCTTAAACCACGCAACGGCGCTGCCCAGCTTTCCAGAACTTGGGCTGCCGTCGACACCATTCTACCCACGAATGACATTTTGGACAATCGGCAATGTCGCTTCAGGCTGGGGCAAAGGGACAAAGGGACTGTCCCTTTGCCACAATCTAAATATTGCCTTTACGTGTTGATACACACGGTGTGCAATAATACTCGCACTGTGCAATAGCGCACAGGCTGAGTAACAAGGAGGACGCTTGTCCCAGCTCGAGAAATGCGATCGCCGGTCCCTTCGCTCGCAGCGTGCCCTTCGCCAGGCACTTGCCAGCGAGCTTGCCGAAAGCGGCGACCTTTCGCGCATTAATGTCGCGTCGCTCACCGAGCGTGCTGGCCTTACGCGCCGCACGTTCTATTCGCACTACCGCGATATCCCCGACTTTATCAATCAAATCGAGGACGGCTTGCTGGCCGAGATCCGTGAGCGCATTGAGCTCATCACCTCAGCTCAGCTGCCTGATCTCTATCACAACATCGATGAGCTCGAGCCGGCGCCCGGTTCGGTTGAGCTGCTGCGTTATCTTGCGGCCAACCGCGACTTAATCGGTGCGCTGCTGGGTCCGGGCGGCGACCAGGCCTTTATTAAAAGGATTATCGACACCGCGCGTGAGGCTGTGGTGCCGCGTGCGCAGACGGGCATTTTGGGCCTAGCGCTGGGCACGTTCTTTGACTACTACGTCACCTATGTCGTGAGTGCCGAGGTCGGCCTGATTCAGCGCTGGTTTGAGCGTGGGCTCACCGAATCGCCCGAGGCCATGGCGCGCATTATGACGGTGCTCGCTTTTGTGCGCCCCGGCGACCTGTATGGCCAACCCATCGATATCAACGTGCCGGAATACGGCATGAAGCTATTGAACTTGCAGCTCGAGGACGCGGCCGACACCGCCGCAACCGTCGAGTCCAACAACTAAGAGGAGAGACAGATGAGCAAACTCGTCGAGGGCATCAAGGATCGCATGGTCGCTGCCGCACGTGAGGCCGCGCCCGCCGTGGTGGACGCGGCGCAGAAGGCTGCGACCGCTGCTGTCGAGAAAGTTGCTGAGGCAGTTGCCGATGCCAAGAACGCGGCAGGGGAGACGTCCATCGCTAGCGAGCCCGCCACCGCCGCTGAGCCCGTAGCCGCCGCCCACGCCCCCGAAGGCGCGATCTTCAACCCCGAGAACGCCCGCGGCAACCTGCACCTGGGCATCGACGTGGGCTCCACCACCGTTAAGCTCGCCGTGCTCAACGATGACAACCAGATCGTCTACGCCAAGTACCAGCGCCACCACACCGACGTCCGTGCCTGCGCCCGCGACCTGTTCGAGGGTGCTGCGACTGTGCTGCCGGCTGCCCAAATGACCTGCGCCATCACCGGTTCGGGCGGTCTGCTGCTCTCCCAATGGCTCGACCTGGAGTTTGTCCAGGAAGTCATCGCCAGCAAGCGTGCCGTCGAGACCCTCATCCCGGCCACCGACGTCGCCATCGAGCTGGGCGGCGAGGACGCCAAGATCATCTACTTCGACAACGGCATCGAGCAGCGCATGAACGGTACCTGCGCCGGCGGCACGGGCGCCTTCATCGATCAGATGGCCACCCTGCTGCACACCGATGCCAGCGGTCTCAACGAGCTCGCGGCCAACGCTACCACCATCTATCCCATCGCCAGCCGCTGCGGCGTCTTTGCCAAGACCGACGTTCAGCCGCTGCTCAACGAGGGCGCCCGCCCCGAGGACGTGGCTGCCTCCATCTTCCAGGCCGTCGTGACACAGACCATCTCGGGCCTGGCGTGCGGCCGTCCCATCCGCGGCAACGTCGCCTTCCTGGGCGGCCCGCTGCAGTATCTCTCCGAGCTGCGCCACCGCTTCTACCTCACGCTCGACCTGGACGAGGAGCACCGCATTGTGCCCCAAAACGCTCACCTGTTTGTGGCGAGCGGCGCCGCCATGGCGCACGAGTCCAACAAGCTCAGCACGTTCCCGCAGCTCATCGAGGCCATCGATGCCCTGGGTGACACACAGGGTGCCGAGGTCGAGCGCCTGGATCCGCTCTTTGCCACCGACGAGGACTTTGCTGAGTTCAAGAATCGCCACGACCAGGAAGTCGTCCCCAAGGGCAAGCTCGACGGCTACACCGGCCGCGTGTTCATTGGTATCGACGCCGGCTCCACCACCATGAAGGCCGCGCTCGTGGGTGAGGACGGCCAGCTGCTGCACACCTGGTATGGCAACAATAACGGCGACATCTTGGGTACGGCCAAGGTCATCATGGCCGATTTCTACAGCCACATTCCCGCTGGCTGCACCATCGGTCACGTGACCACCACCGGCTATGGCGAGGCGCTGCTCATCGAGGCCCTCAAGGCCGATTCCGGCGAAATCGAGACCGTCGCGCACCTGCGCGGCGCCAAGGCGTTCCTGCCCGGCGTCGAGTTCATTCTGGACATTGGCGGCCAGGACATGAAGTGCCTGCGCGTCAAGGACGGCGTCATCGAGCACATCATGCTCAATGAGGCCTGCTCGTCGGGCTGCGGCAGCTTTATCGAGAGCTTCGCCGTCTCCATGGACATGGACGTGCGCGCGTTCGCCGACGCCGCCATCCATGCCAAGGCCCCCGTCGACCTGGGCAGCCGCTGCACGGTTTTTATGAACTCGCGCGTCAAGCAGGCGCAAAAGGAAGGCGCCACGGTGGGCGACATCGCGGCCGGCCTGTCCTATTCTGTCATCAAGAATGCCCTGTTCAAGGTCATTAAGCTGCGCGACCCCAAGGAGATCGGCAGTCAGGTGATCGTCCAGGGCGGCACCTTTATGTCCGATGCCACGCTGCGCGCGTTTGAGCAGCTCACCGGCGTGCATGCCGTGCGCCCCGACATCGCCGGTTGCATGGGCGCCTACGGTGCGGCCTTGCTCGCCCGCGATCGCGCCGGCGCCGACGGCACCTCGACCATCCTTTCGGCTGAGGATATCGCGCACCTCACCGTGACGCAAAAGCATGTCCGCTGCGGCCGTTGCTCCAACAACTGCCAGCTCACCGTCAACGACTTTGGCGGCGGCAGGCGCTTCATTACCGGTAACCGCTGCGAGAAGGGTGCCGGCCACAAAAAGCAGAAGACTGAGGCCCCCAACCTCTTCAAAAAGAAAAACGAGCTGCTGTTTAACCGCGAGGTCCTGAGTCCTGACGAGGCCCCGCGCGGCACCGTGGGTATCCCGCGCGCACTCAACATGTACGAGAACTACCCCTTCTGGCACGCGTTCTTTACGCGCCTGGGCTTTAGCGTGCAGCTGTCCGACCAGTCGAGCAAGAAGACCTACCAGGCGGGCATCGAGTCCATGCCGTCCGAGAGCGTGTGCTATCCGGCCAAGATGAGCCACGGCCATGTGATGAACCTTATCGACCGCGATGTCGACTTCATCTGGATGCCGTGCGTGCGCTGGGAGCGCAAGGAGGACCCGACGGCTGGCAACTGCTATAACTGCCCCATCGTCATGAGTTACCCCACGGCGCTGGCGCTCAACATCGACGAGATCCGCGAGCAGAACATCGAGTTCCTGTATCCGTTTGTGCCCTATCATGACAAGACCGAGCTCAAGCGCCGCCTGTACCAGGTGCTCGCCGTCGACCGCGTGGCCGATGCCGAGGCTGGTCGCGGCCGCGTGCGCGGTCCCAAGATCACGCGCTCCGAGGTCGATGCCGCCGTCAACGCTGCCTTTGAGGCCGATGCGCGCTTCCACGAGGATATCCAGACTATGGGCGAGGAGGCTCTTAAGTGGGTCGAGGACCACGGCGGTCACGGCATCGTGCTCGCCGGTCGTCCCTACCATAACGACCCCGAGATCAACCACGCCCTGCCCGAGCTTATCTCGAGCTTTGGCTTTGCGGTCTTTACCGAGGATTCGCTCGCGCATCTGGTAAAGCCCGAGCGTCCGATTCGCGTCGTCGACCAGTGGATGTACCACAGTCGCCTGTACGCCGTCGCCCGTTTTGTGACGATGCGCAACGACCTGGACCTGATTCAGCTCAACTCTTTCGGCTGCGGTCTGGATGCTCTGACCACCGACCAGGTGCAGGAGATCCTGGAGGCCAGCGGCAAAATCTACACCGTGCTCAAGATCGACGAGGTGTCCAACCTAGGTGCCGCGCGTATCCGCATCCGCTCGCTCATGGCCGCGCTTAAGGACCAGGAGGCCGAGCGCTTGGCTGAGGCCACGGCCGCGGGCGAGGCCTACGAGCAGGGCGATGCCGCGCCGGTGGCTCCCTCCACGGATGCCCCCGCGTTCGCGAGCCGCAAGTACACGTTCGAGGCGCAGCGTGAGAGCGCTTCGACCGCATGGCCCAAGGTGCCCTTTACCGAGCAGATGCGCGACGAGGGCTACACCATCCTGTGCCCGCAGATGGCACCGATCCACTTTGACCTGGTCAAAGAGGTGTTCCGCGGTGCCGGCTACAACCTGGAGCTGCTGCCCTCGACTGACCACGATGCCGTCGAGGCCGGTCTGCGCTACGTGAACAACGACATTTGCTATCCGTCCATTTTGGTGACCGGCCAGATTATGGAGGCCATCGAGAGCGGTCGGTACGACCTGTCCAAGACGGCCGTGGTCATCAGCCAGACCGGCGGCGGCTGCCGTGCCACCAACTACATCGCCCTCATTCGCAAGGCCCTGCGCGAGAGTGGCCACCCCGAGATCCCCGTGATCTCGCTTTCGGCCGTGGCGCTGGGCGAGGACAACCCCGGCTTTAAGCTGACGCCGGCGCTGCTTAAGCAGGCAGTCTACGCGGTGCTCTTTGGCGACGTGATGATGCAGATGCTCTACCGCTGCCGCCCGTACGAGGCCACGCCTGGTGCCGCCAACGCGCTCTACGAGGAGTACATGGCACGCGCTCGCAAGCTGGCACCCAAGTTCAACAGGCATAACTACACCAAGCTGTGCCGCGAGGCCATCCGCGCGTTCGACACCATGCCGCTTGTGGGCGAGGGCACCAAGCCGCGCGTGGGCGTGGTCGGCGAGATCTTGGTCAAGTTCCACCCCACAGCCAACAACCACGTGGTCGATGTCATCGAACGCGAGGGCTGCGAGGCCGTGGTGCCGGGCCTGCTCGACTTCTTCCTGTACTCCATGAGCAACGCCGAGCTGCAGAAAGACGAGTTGGGAAGCTCTGCCACTACGCGCGCGGGCATGCAAGCGCTTATTAAGCTCGTGGACTGGATGCGTACGCCGGTGGAGGAAATGCTCGAAAAGTCCCGCCGCTTTGAGGCGCCCGAGCGCATCGGCACCATGGCCGACAAGGCCCGTACGGTGCTTTCGGTGTGCAACAACATGGGCGAAGGCTGGCTGCTCACGGCCGAGATGCTCGACCTGATCGATCATGGCGCACCCAACATCATCTGCACGCAGCCCTTCGCGTGCCTGCCCAATCACGTGGTAGGCAAGGCCGTGATTAAGGAGCTGCGCCGCCAGCATCCCGAGAGCAACATCGTCGCGGTGGACTACGACCCCGGTGCATCCGAGGTCAACCAGCTCAACCGTATTAAGCTCATGATCAGTGTGGCCAAGGAGAACATGCGCGCCGGCAAGGGCTTTAAGCTCGAGAAGGTGGCGCCGCTCGCGATGGACGAGGTTACCGGCCAGATGCGTGCCCACGATGGCTGCGTGAGCTGCGGCTCGGTCGACGAGAGCGCCGTGGCGTCGGTCGCTGAGCGCCTGGGACGCGGCATTAAGAAGTAGCCGGCCTGCATTGGGCTAGATATGAGGCAAGCGGGTGGTAGCCGTACCGGCTATCACCCGCTTTTTCTGGACATATGTTGCGTAAACGCCCCAACTATCACCCTTTGCGAACTTAGATTTCGGAAGTATGCGGCAAAATCTGAATAGGCCGAGCACACTGGATATATCCAAGCTCTGTACCTGCGGTTTTATTGGCGAAAAACCGGGGTATGCTCGAGAGTTCCGGAATTTGCCGCATACTTCCGAAAACAAAGTCTCGGTGGCACCAAAAATTGCCTCCGGAACCCTGAGATAAGGAACATATGTAGCCGTTCGCCGCAAATTACCATCCGTTTATGGAACCTATCTCCAACGAGTTGTAGCCATATGTTTTGATGTTGGAAACATATGATTGCCGGCAGACCGTAGGTGACGTTCGCTCTGATATCGGAGGTGCCAAGTATGTTTTGCGCTTCGTTAAACAAGTATCGGGCTGGTTAACATGAGCCGCCGTTTTGTCTCGATAACCCTTGCGGTGGTTTGCCTGGCTGTGCTCCTGGGCGTTGCAGGGCAGTTTGCTATAAATCGAGAAACATCCTATATGCAGGAATGCGTTTCCGAAGGCTTTGCCATTGACGGTTACTATCGGGATGACAAAACAAGTCTGGAAACCCTGGCCTTTCTTGAAGAGGATAACCATCGTTGGCAACTGGTCGACAAAGACGGCAGCTGCGTTGACGGGCAGTTTAAGCGTACGGATGATCCCAATATCCTGGTATTAAAGAAGGAAAACGGCGAAGAATTCGGCACGGTTCACGTTGCGTATATATCGCGCCGACGCAATCAGGGGCAGATTTACCTAATTAGAAATACTAAGGTGACCCGATTTTATCTTGTGAGCACCGATCCGGCGTTTACGGTGGAGTCTGGCGATGTCGATGCGGACGTCTGATTCACGGCAATAAAACAGCGAGCGGGGGCGCGGTCATGAACTACGCCCCCGCTTTTTGCTCGTATTCGTGTCGCGTCTGCGCCTCGTCGTAACTTGCGTCCGTGCGAGCATTCATCCCGCGCCGGCATCACTTCACATCGAACTCCACACGATCGAGTTCGGGTGCGTTGAGGTCGATGAGCTTGCGGGCAACGCGACGGTCGTGCTCCCCGAGCGCCTCGCTTGTCGTTACGTGGGCGACAACCTCGCGCTCTACAATGCCTTCCTCGTCCCCTTCGGTAGCCGAGGTCTCGACGGCGACGGTGTAATCCTTAAAGCCCGGCAGCACCGCGGCAAGCTCGCGTGTGGTCTCGGTGACGCCGTAGCCGTCCTGCACGCCGGCCTGCGCCGAGCCAATGGAACCCGCCGTCATAACGATGCAGGGGATGGCGAAGATCGCCGTGCCCACAATAATGCGGCGGCGCACCTTGCGTGACAGCTCGTCGACCTCGGCATCTTCTTCGGCGGTCACAATGCCGTCGCCGTTGAGGTCGCGCTTGAGCGGCACGCGCAAAAGAAGCAGCACGGCTTCGGCGGCCAGTGCGATAAAGACCACGTTGATGCCAAACTCGTAAAGCGCCGAGAGAAATAGCGACCCGCTTGCGATGGCGATGCCGTAGCCCGCCGCACACAGGGGCGGCATGAGCGCGGTCGCCACGGCCACGCCGGCGATGAGCGTTGCGGGCTCCTGGTCGCGTGAGTTGCCTAGGCCGCCCGCAAAGCCGCCGGCGAGCGCGACAGCGAGGTCCCACACGGTGGGCGTCGAGTTGTCGATAATGGCGGCTGTGGTGGTGCCAAGGGGCGAGAGCTTAAAGTACAACGTGGATGTGACCAGGCAAAAGGCCATTTGCAGCGCAAGACCGGCGACGGCTTCGACGGTAATCTCGCGGTCGAGCGTGGCGATGCCATATGCCATGGCAAGGACCGATCCCATAAGCGGGCAGATGAGCATGGCGCCCACGATGGCGATGTCCGAATCGATATCGAGGCCGATGCTCGCGATGAGCATGGCGATGATGAGGATGCATAGGTGGGAGCCAGTCAGACGCGCCCCGTTTACAAAACGCTTGCGGATCACGTGGTAGGGCGCGCGACCCTCGCGAATATTGAATGCGCGCTTTAGGAAGCGGGTGACGTTTTCCATGGCTTCGCTATGAGCGGGGCGGATGCCGTGACGACGATGATGACGCTCGCGCAGTCGCTTGATCTGTTGTTTGTCGAGTTCCATGTTCACCTCTTTCCAGCGCGGTCCGCGCAACGCGCCCGTTGTCTTAACTCTACACCGAGGCGGGCGGGGTGCCTGCTTGATGCGGAATCCGATAGGGCGGATGACGCGGGAGCAAATACAAATCACAGGCTCAATTCGATCCCGCAAGAATATGATGCACCAGCTCCTACATATGTGACGAAATTGTGAAGCACGAGAGCGCGAATTTCAAAAAATCCGCTGGTGACCAATGTTGCGCAACAGAATTCAAAAATCGACAGCTACCGTTTGATACGTATGGATACATCCGTGTCAAAGGGAGAAAGCCATGGCAAACTACAGTCCACAACACTTTGAGCCTCGGGCCAAGGCCGTCAACGTCAAGGGCGTTGCCAACCGCGCCGTCGCAACCGTTTTGACGGCGGGCCTCATCGCTCAGCCGCTCATGTCGCCGCTGGCGGCAATCGCCGCACCGACGGCAGATAACGGCGATTCTGTTCAGGGGGGGGGTAGTTCTGTAGAGAACACCGTTGCCGCCGGTAACCAAGCGGTCGTAAAGACGGCTGCCCAGCTGGCAGAGGAGTCGGCAAAGCAGCTCAAGGACGCTCAGGCCGCCTACGATGCGGCTCAGAAGAAGGCCGACGCGGCGGGCCAGTCTCAAAAGCAGGCACAGCAGCAAAAGAATCAGGCCTCGCAGGCTGTGAGCGACAACGAAATCGAGCAGAACGCAGCAGAAGTCGCCGCGCTCCAGGAGAAGATTGACGAGCTCAAGGCTGCCGTCGAAAAGACCGAACAGCAGCAGAAGAAGCTGGGCGACCTGAACGACCAGCTCGACCAGGCCAACAAGAGTGTCGAGGATAAGACCCAGGCGCTCAAGGACGCCAAGGCAAAGCAGGATGAGGCCAAGAAGGCCCTCGATGATGCCCAAGCCAAGCTCGAGGCCATGGGTATGGACGAGTACGAGGCCGCCAAGAAGGCCGTCGAGGACGCGCAGGCAAAGCTCGATGACGCCAATAAGGCCGTTACTACTGCACAGGACAATCTGGACCAGGCCAAGGCTGCCGAGGCCAGCGCCCAGCAGGAAAAGCAGAATACCGAGGCAGCTTTGACGACTGCCCAGGCCAAGAAGCAGGAGACTGCCGCTGCTCTCGCAGCCGCAACCACCGCGCGCGATAACGCCCAGCAGAAGTTCAACCAGGCGCAGGCCGCGCTCGATGCTGCCGTCTCGGGTACGGGCGTTGACCTGAGTGCGCTTGAGGCCGCCAAGAAGGGTGCTGCTGGTGAGCTCAAGACCGCGCAGGCTGCACTCGATGCCGCAATGACTGCAGACGCCACCGCACAGGCGAACCTGCAGGCTGCGCAGGCTGCCGTCGCTGCCGCGCAGGAGAAGGCCAACGCCGCCAACGCTGCTGTGGCATCTGCCCAGTCTGCATACGATGCGGCAAACAAGGAGTACAAGGACGCGGCCAGTAAGCGTGACGCCGCGAAGTCGGCATACGAGCAGGCGCAGCAGACCGAGGCCGACAAGAAGGCGGAGTACGACCGACTCGTCGAGGTTCGTCAGCAGAAGAGCAACGAGTTCGATCAGGCTCGTGCTGAAGTAACCGACGCGCAAAATGCATACGACGCCGCAAACGCCGAGGTCGAGAAGCTTAATCAGCAGATTGCCGACCTCAAGTCGAACATGACCGTAGACCAGAATGTCATCAGCCAGGGCATGTTCGGCTTCATGAACTACATCATCGGCGGCAGCCAGTTCACAGCCACGCAGAAGTCGAATGCAAGTACTGCCGCGTCGATGCTCATGGGAACGACAGAGAAACAGGACTGGTATGATAATTACGTCGATCAGGACATGTCTCGCGACACCAATCCGCTCTCCTTGGAGCAGATGCGTAACGCCCTGACCTATCTCGATACCCAGAACAACCTCCGCAAGGCGAACGGTCAGTCGGAGCTTAGCGTCAGCCTCCGCATGACTGCGGCAGCCGCCCTTAATACATCATATTCATCGAACATCTGGGGACACTCGGACTGCTATTTCGATGAAAGCGAGAATCTTGCAGGCGGCGGTGGAGCATACACCGGAGGCGAGACCGAGGATACGCTTGGCTGGCCATATACCGGTCTCTACACCCAGGAGAAAAAGGCATTCGATAAGTACGTCGAACAGTATGGTGACGCACTTGGAAGCCATCGATATGATTCATACTATATCTACCAGCACTACTACAGCATCTACAAAGAGTGCGGGCACTATCTCAACATCATCGATGCCGGTGCTACCGCTATCGGTATCGCAACCGGTAGCGGCAAGAACACCGATTCCGAGGTAACCGTTTTCGACTATAGCGGAAGCGCGAGCCAGGCCGATTTCACGGTCTCCGAGTTCAAGAAGCTCGTGAACGACTACATCGACTCTGCCTACAACGCAGGCGGCACTCAGGAGCAGAAGGAGCAGCTGAAGCAGCTTCAGAATAAGCTGGCAGAGGCGCAGAAGAACTTCGGGGCTGCTGGAACGGCTTATTCTAACGCATTGGATAAGCAAGAAAACGCACGCGACGCCTATACCGCGGCTGACACGAACGTGAACACCGCCAAGGGCGAGTACGAGAAGGCTAAGTCCAACACCGCCGCCGCGAAGACGGCATACGACGCCGCCGAAGCCAAACTCAAGGGCATCGACGTCAAGGCGCCCCAGACCAAGCTCGATGCCGCCAAGAGCGAGGTCGCTACTGCCCAGACAGCTCTCGATAAGGCAAACGCCACGCTTGCTGACAGCAAGAAGAAGGCAGCCGATGCCGCTACTCACAAGGCGAAGGCTCTCAGCGCCCGCGATGCCGCCAAGGCAAAATCCGACCAGGCCATTGAGGCGTATGACAACGCCACTGCTTCGGTCAAGGACCTTACCGCCAAGCGCGATGCCGCCAAGACGGACCTTGCGAACAAGCAGGGCACGCTTGACGATGCCAAGAAGGCCGACGACACTGCCCAGGCTGGCGTTGACAAGGCTCAGGCCGCAGATGTGCACGCCGCGACCGCTCTTTCGGGCGCCAAGCAGGCAGTTGCCGCCAAGACGCAGACCCTGTCCGACGCACAGGCGAAGGCCAAGGCCGCCGAGGACGAGCTTGCCACCGCAAACAAGGCCTTCGAGCGCTTCGCCGGTGCCCAGAAGGCGGTCGACGACGCCAAGGCCGCCTATGACGCCGCCGTCGCCGGTGTCGCCGATGCCCAGAAGCAGCTCGAGGCCGCCAACGAAGCCGTCGTCGATGCGAACTTCGAGATCGTCAAGGCCAAGGCCGAGCTTGCCAGCGATGAGGCACTCAAGGCCGATCTTGAGGCTGTCGACCATAAGGCATCCCTTGCCGCGGGCACGACGGGCAACGAGAAGCTGGTCAAGCTGAACGCTGCCTACGCTCGCTATAAGGCTGCCGTCGATGCCGCCGCTGGTCTCAAGGCTGCTCTGAGCGATGCCGATGCCAAGCTGTCCGATGCCAACGACGCCTATGCCGCCGCGCTTGCCGAGCTTGGCGATGCCAAGGATGCCCTGGCTGCCGCGCAGGCCGAGTACGACAAGTATCATCCCAAGGCTGAGCCGCAGGCCAAGCCTCAGGTTGCGCAGACTGCCGCAAAGGCTCCTGTCGCCAAGAAGAAGGCCACGGACGGTGCACTTGCTCAGACGGGCGATACCTCCGCGCTTGCAGGTGAGGTCTTCGTCATCGGCGGCATTACGCTCGTTGCCGCGGGCGTGACGCTGGGCGATCGTCGTCGCAAGCAGATGTAGCGTTTCGAGCGTAGTTTCTGCAACGAACTTCGGTTCACAGCAGGAACGCTTCGATAGCTTAACCGATAAGGCCGGCGCGCTGTTAAACGCAGTACGCCGGCCTTTCTTTGTGTTGGTATCAAAAAGCCCGGTCGGCAGCCGCGAAAGCTACCGACCGGGCAAATCGTAGGCAATATGGTCGCTGTCGAGCAGCTGCTCAGCTTATCCCAGCAGGCTTAAGCCCACGGAGACAAACGCCAGGATAACGCCGACGATGGACTCGCCGCCCAGCAGGCCGCTGGCGACAACCAGGCCCTGTTCCTGGAAGGCGGCGTCCTTGGCAGCCCTCTCCTCGTCAGAAAGACCGGCGGCGGCGTCACGGTGTGCGGCCCACTTGTCGTAGGCGAGCTTGACGCAGGAGCCCAAGAAGGCCGTGAGCGACATGTAGAACGGCAGGTACACGCCCAGGCCGATCATCATGGCCGGAATGCCGAGCCAGTACATGACGATGCCGGCGATAAAGCCGCCCGCGAACCACGGTACGCTCGGGATGCCCGAGACCATGGTGGCGACGACGCTTGCCTGCGCGGCAACGAAGCTCTTGTCGGGACCAAAGGCGTCCGGACCATAGGCGGTGACGAGCGCGACCATGACAGCGGCGGCGACCAGGGCACCCACGATGCCGCCGATGGCCTGGCCGACCCACTGTGCGCGCGGGTTGGTGCCCAGTACGGCGCCGGCCTTAAAGTCGTTCATAACGTCGCCCGCAAGGCCGCACGCCACGGCCACGATGCCGGCGATAAAGAACAGCTTGACCTGCGCGAGCTGCGCGAAGGCTGCCACGATGAGCATGACGATGAGGCCAAAGATCTCCATGGGGTCGATGCCCGTCTGGCCGCAGCTCTGTGCACTCATGATGGTGGTGACAAAGGTGAACAGCGTGACGATGACGGCCGGGACGGGACCAAGGTCGAGCGCGATGGCAACGATCACGGCGATGGCTGCGGTGCCCAGGCCGATGATGCCGGCGTCGAGCTTAAGGGAGCCCGAGATGAGCGACTGCTCATCGGTGTTGGTGGAGCTGTCGGCGGCGAGGCCACGGACGATGCCGGCGACCTGCGGCAGGATGTCCTTGAGGACGACGGCGACGCCAAAGCCCATCATGAGGCCCATACCCAGGGACTTAACAATGCCCTGTGCGGTCACAATATCGAACAGGCCGGCAGCGGTGCCGCCAACGATGATGCCAAAATTGCCCAGCAGCGCGCCGGCAAACCAGAAGGCGACGGGGGCGAAGCCCACCAAAAAGCCGATGGACAGCAGCATGGGCGAGTTGTAGATGGCAAAGGTCACGCCGGGGATATTGAGCGTGCACAGCATGCTGGGTACCACGCCCAAAGCGTCGCGAAGCACGCTGTAGATGCCTGCGATGGCCATGGAGCCAAAGAGCTGCTTGCCGGTCTTGCCGCCGGCCTCGGTAGCACGCAGGGTCTGAGCTGCGGCGTTGCCGGTGGGGAACTCCAGCGCGGCGTCCACGATAAAGTGACGGTGGATAAGCGCTGTCGCCAGAAGGCCCAAGATGGTGCCGGCGAGCGCCACGATAAACATGTCGAGCCAGCTGATCTGGTCGGCATAGCCCAGCATCCAGGCGCCCGGGATGGTAAACGCCAGACCGCCGGCGACCATGGCGCCTGCGGACATGATGGTGTGGGTGACGTTTGCCTCGTTGAGGCTGGCGTTGCCCATGAGCTTAAGGAAGAACAGCGAAATGACGGCAGCGAAAATGATCGGCCAGGGGAGTGCGCCCATCTTGAGGGCGGTATAGGCCGAGCTTGCCGTGATAATCACGCAGCCAAGGACGCCGATGACGACGCCGCGCAGCGTGAGTTGCCCGCGCATCGAGGCGCGGTTCGAGGGATTGCTCATATAGAACTCCTTTGCGTATATCCGCTTCCCCCACAAGCGCCGCTACGGATACGGCGCGGGAAGTCGGGTTACCAAGGGCCGCCGCGTGAGCTCGCAAACGACCGCGCACCAGTATAGCCGCAAGTTAGTCATTTTGGGATGACTGGTTTAGGTAGGCGATATACTGCTGGGCAGACGAGAGGAGCGCCGACGATGCTTAATGGGTGCGCATATATATTGACGGTCGACGTGGGCAACACGTTCATTCGCTTTGGCCTGTTTGCCGAGGATTCGGCCGCGGCGCAGGAGCGCCCACTCGCGACGTGCGAGGTCACGACGCCGGCCCGTATTACGGCCGACGAAGCGCGCATGCGACTTGTGCAGGTCATGGGCGCGCTTGCCGCCGATGCGGGTGTGCCCGGGGTGCTCGTACCCGCCGCGGCCGTGCTGAGCTGTGTAGTCCCGGCGCTCGAGCGCCCGTGGAAGGCAGCACTCTCCCGTACCTGCACGGGGCGCGTGCTCACCGTGGGGCCGGGACTTAAGACCGGCATGCCCGTGCACTACGATGACCCGGCCGAGATCGGTCCCGACCGCATCGCCGACGCCGTGGCTGCCCGCGCCGTCTACGGCTCGCCGTGCATTGTGATCGACCTGGGCACCACGACCAATATCGAGGTCATCGACGCGCACGGTACCTTTGTCGGCGGCGTTATCGCGCCGGGGCTGGCGCTCGGCGCCCGTTCGCTCTCGGCCGCTGCGGCGCGCCTGCCTCAGGTTGAGCCCTCGGCACCGACGCATGTCATCGGCCGCAATACGCGTGAGGCCATGCGCTCGGGCGTGGTTCTGGGCGAGGTGGCCCGCATCGACGGTATGCTCGACATGGTGCTCGCCGAGATGCGCGCGACCAAGGCCGCGGGGGAGGGTGATGTGCCCATCATCATTACCGGCGACGATGCCGAGGCACTTGCGGCTCTTGTCGGCCATAGCCTGACGGTCGACGATGCGCTGACGTTGCGGGGTCTCGCTGAGCTCTACCACATCAACCAAAAGCCCCGCCGCGCGTAGGGCGAGGGGCTGGTGGGATAAACGCCCCTACCTTTCACCTGCTACAATGGGTCAAACTATTGCGATTTCGGAGGTGTCTGCCATGTCGGACGATCTTCATCAAACCGCGTCGGGCAAGCGCCGCGACGTTATTAGCTGGGACGAGTTCTTTATGAGCGTGGCCATCGCCGCGCAGCGCCGCAGCAAGGACCCCAACACGCAGGTGGGAGCGTGCATCGCCAGCACCAACCACCGCATCCTTTCGGTGGGCTACAACGGTACGCCCTCGGCGCTCAACGATGACTTTTTCCCGTGGGGAACGAGCGATGACCCGTTGCAGGACAAGCACAACTACGTGGTGCATGCCGAGGCAAACGCCGTGCTTAACTACCGCGGCTCGCTCAAAGACCTCGAGGGTTCCACGGTCTACGTCACGCTGTTCCCGTGCCACGACTGTGCCAAGATCCTGGCGCAGGTAGGTGTAGGCGAGGTTGTCTACCTGGACAACAAGTATGCCGATACTGACGACGGCCGTATTAGCCGTCGCATCCTCGACTCCTGCGGCATCAGCTACCGCCAGGTTATTGTCGATGTTCATATTGGCACCGGGGAACAGACTCAGCAGTAGCGCGTGCCAACGCCAGCTGGCGGCAAAGCAGCCAAAAGAGACCCGTCCCAAATTGACTGCTCGTGAAAGTCGTGTCCGCACGCATGGCTGGCGCCTAAGCGGGTACATGGCTGTAGTAACATAGCCCCTGTCCGCGGGCGTGCCCGCGTTATTGTGAGAAAGGAGCCCCTGTGGCTGTTAACGAAGAGCTGCTTAAGAAGGTTCTTGAAGAGATTCGCCCCAACCTGCAGGCCGACGGCGGCGATATGGAGTATGTGGGCGTCGACGACGAGGGTGTTGTCAAGCTGGAGCTGCAGGGCGCCTGCGCCGGCTGCCCCATGAGCTCGCTAACCCTTTCCATGGGTATCGAGCGCATCCTGAAGGAGCATGTGCCCGGCGTTACCCGCGTTGAGCAGGTCAATGCTTCCGGCGAGGCCGAGGACCTGTACGACGAGTACGCGCCGTTCTAAGATGCGAAAGCTGCGGACGGTACACTCCGCATAGACGTTACGTCCAAATATGCGGCTGCGAGCGTAAGGCCCGCGGCCGCATTTGTATGTAGGGAGCAGGAGATCGATATGCTCAACGACCTCTACCATATGCTTGATCCCGTCGCGATCTCGGCGGGCCCCATCACTATCTACTGGTACGGCCTGGCCTACGTGGTCGGCGCTCTGCTCACGGCGGTCGTTATGTACCGCACGCAGCGTCGTTGGGGCTTCGACATTACGATTGATGACCTGACGAGCGTCGTGGTCGGCGCGGTCTTTGGCCTCATCATCGGCGCGCGCCTGTTCTACGTTGTCTTTTACGGCGATGGCTACTATTGGACCCACCCGCTCGAAATCTTTGCCACCAACGAGGGAGGCATGAGCTTCCACGGTGGCCTGGTCGGCGGCATCTTGGGCGGCATCATCGTGTGCCGCATGTACAAGCTCGATGCCTGGACCGTCGCCGACCTTGCCGTGATCGGTGCTCCGCTGGCGCTGTGCCTGGGACGTTGCGCCAACTTCGTGAACGGTGAGCTGTGGGGTAAGCCGACCGATCTGCCCTGGGGTGTGGTCTTTGGCGGCACCGCGGGCGATATGCCGCGCCATCCCTCCCAGCTCTACGAGGCGTTTCTTGAGGGCATCGTGCTCTTTTGTTTTTTGCAGGTGCTCAGCCGCAAAAAGCCGCTGCTGCCCCAGGGTACGTTTATGGGCGTGTTCGTGATGGGGTACGGCATCGTCCGCTTCCTCGTTGAGTTCGTGCGCGTGCCCGACGCCCAGCTTGGCTATCTGCTGGGCGGCGTCATCACGATGGGTCAGCTGCTGAGTCTGCCACTCGTGATCGCCGGCCTGGTGCTCATCATCTTCGCCCGACACCGCAATCGACCCCAGCGCATCTATCTCGACGCCTAACCACCAAAACCACCACAAAGGGGACAGGCACCTTTGTGGTGGTTTGCTGGGCAACGATGACAGAACAGTAACGTTTCCCCAGATAAAACCTGCCAAAATAAACCTGTCCCTTTTTGGCAGGTTTCTAGAAAGGCTTTCGGACTGTGAAGGATTCCGACCTCTCCACAACGGCTGCGCGCGACGCTGCCCGCATCGTCTGGTTTAAGCGCTACCCCGCCAAGCAGACGCTCATCGCATTTCTGCTCGCGCTGTTGGCGACCACAGCGTTTTCGATCGATCCCGCCCCGGTGTCGAGCAACGCAGTCTTGGCGATTGACCCCAAAGCCTCGGGCATGCTGTACGTGTGCTACGAGGTGCTCCTCTCGTTTGCCGGCCATACCG
Source organism: uncultured Collinsella sp. (assembly GCA_900542235.1). GTDB lineage: Bacteria > Actinomycetota > Coriobacteriia > Coriobacteriales > Coriobacteriaceae > Collinsella. Next base: position 7,055 of record UQNB01000008.1, on the reverse strand, counting down.
ACGCGGTCATGCTGCTTGCGCTTGCCTGCCTGCTCACGCTGCCGTTTCGCTACGTATTCTTTGGCCGCGGCGACACCTGGCGCCCGTCAATCATTCTGCCGTCGCTGTTCTTCGCCATCTGCATGGTGTTCGGCCGCAGCTACGATCTCACCGACTCGGCTGAGATTGTCCTTGGCGACAAAGCCCGCATCATCTGCGCTTGGATTGGCGGCGCGGGCTGGATGCTCCTAGCGATCGTGGCCTTCTATCTGGCTTTTGAGTGTCTAGATTGGCTGAGCTCTCGGCGCATCCCGTTTTCCGAGGCGCACTTTGGCCGCATATGGCGTGTGGCTCACGCCGTGCTCTCGGTCCATCCCTTTGCCGGGCCCTTCCTGGTTCTTATGATCGCCTGGGCGCCCACGCTCATCGCTTCGCTGCCCGGCCTTTTTATGGGGGACACCGGCGCGCAGATTCGTCAGTGGTTCAACTATCCCAATGGCACGAGCGACTACCTGCGCCTGCTCAACCCCAACGTGCTGCTCAACGGGCACCATCCCGTAGTGCACACGGCCATTATCGGCTCGTGCGTTCAACTGGGGCTTTCGCTGTTCAACAGCGCTAACGCGGGCCTCATCATCTATACCTGCGCTCAATTTGTCATCACGGCTGCCTGCATGGCCTATTCCATTTCGTCGCTGCGCAAACTGGGCGTGAGCCTGCCGGTTCGCGGTACGATCCTGCTGTTCTTTGCGTTTATGCCGATGTTCTCTAACTACGCGGCCCTGCTCACCAAAGACGTGCTCTTTGCCGACGCGTTTTTGGTGCTGCTGGTACAGACCGTCAAGCTCGTGGCATGTGGTTTGCCCCGTCGTGATGCCAATGTCGAGCGAGCGGGCGAGAAAGCCCCCGCGCTCTTTGCGCGCCACGACTGGCTGCTGCTCGCTCTGGGCGCCATCGGTTCCACGTTTCTGCGCAACGGCGGCCTGGTGTTTCCCCTGGCGGCATGCGTAATCGCGGCGGCGTTTTGCGCATGGGACGCGCATGCGGCTCGTCGCGCAGCCAAGCAGGCTGGTACTGCGCCTTCGGGCGGCATCCCGCGCTTCCGCTGGGTGGGAGTTCTTGCGGTGCTTGCACTCTGCCTTGCCTCTAATATGTACTTCACCAAGGTTTTTATGCCGGCGCACGACATCACGCCTGGTTCCAAGCGCGAAATCCTCTCGATTCCGTTCCAACAGACGGCTCGTTTCGTCCAAAAGCACGACGGCCTCAACTCGGGCGTCAACCCCACGGTTAAGGAGGACGGCACTATCGTGGAGGCACCCTGCGACGGTTTGGTGACCGACGAGGAGCGCGTCGTGATCGATCGCGTGCTCAAGTACGAGAACCTGGGCCGCCGCTACAACCCTGACAAGTCCGATGCCGTCAAGAACTGCTTTAACGAGTACGCCTCGCAGGAGGACATCGATGCCTATTTTGAGGTATGGGCCCAGATGTTTAAGAAAGATCCCGAGTGCTATATTTCGGCGCTTATCAATAACTACTATGGCTATTTTTATCCGAGCGCGCGCGATGCCTGGGTCTACAGCACGGCGCGTAGTGCCGAGATCATGGCGCGTCCCGACAACCTCAAGTACTTTGACTTCCATCCGGTTGACAGCAACGTGGTGCGCTGGTGCGACCACCTGATCAATCTGTACCGTGTGGCGGTGCAGCGCATCCCGTTTATTTCGCTCACCATGAGCTCGGCCACCTATGTGTGGATTATGATCGCCGTGGTGGTCTACCTGCTGCGTCGTCATTCATGGCGTGCGCTGGCGATCTGGGTGCCGCTGTTGGGCGTGCTCGCCGTGTGCCTGATCGGTCCGTGCAACGGCTCGACCTACATGCGCTACCTGTATCCGGTCATCGCCTGCATGCCCTTCGCCATCGGCGCCACCGTCACCCGCAGTGACTTCCTCTGGTCCTAACCTGGTGCATTGGGGTCAGGTTTCTTTGCTGCACCAAAGGGGCCATCATCACGACGCCTTCATTTTGGGGTTTATCTTGCAGGCCAGTAGGTATATCATAACGACGTTTGTTTATATTGCCCGAGCATCTGCGCTGGGCTTTAGGTCGAAACCGATAGGAGACACGTATGTCCGGACACTCTAAGTGGGCCACAACCAAGCATCGTAAGGGCGCGCAGGACGCCAAGCGTTCCGCCCTCTTCTCCAAGCTCAGCCGCAACATCACCGTTGCTGCCCGTCTCGGCGGTGACCCGCTGCCCGAGAACAACGCCAGCCTCGCCGCTGCCGTTGCCAAGGCCAAGGCTCAGTCCATGCCTAAGGACAAGATCAAGTCCGCTATCGACAAGGCTTTTGGTTCGGGTGCTGACGCCGCCGTCTACGAGAACATCGTGTACGAGGGCTACGGTCCCGCCGGTGTCGCCGTCTACGTCGACTGCCTGACCGACAACCGCAACCGTACCGCCGCTGATGTCCGTTCCGCCTTCTCCCACGCTGGTGGCAACCTGGGCACCTCCGGCTCCGTCGCCTTCCAGTTTGAGCGCAAGGGCCAGATCGTCGTCGCCAAGGAGATCCTGGACGAGAACGCCAAGAAGGAGACCATGATCGCCAACGGTGCTGCCGGTGACGAGGATGAGTTCATGATGGCCATCGCCGAGGCCGGTGGCGAGGACTACGAGGATGCCGGCGAGGAGTGGATCGTCTGGACTGCTGCCAACGACGTCATGGCTGTCTCCAAGGCGCTCGAGGAGCAGGGCGTCCAGGTCAAGGGTTCCGAGACCACCATGGTCCCGACCACCCCGACCGAGGTCTCCGGTACCGACGCCAAGAAGGTCCAGCGCCTCATCGACCGTCTTGAGGAGCTCGACGACGTCCAGGACGTCTACAGCACCATGGACATGACCGACGAGGTCATCGCTGCCCTCGAGGAGGAGTAGCGCCAGCACGGATTGAGCCGTGCATATCTGGGCATAATGAAGCGAGCATGCAAGCCTCGTGGAATAGATGAGCCGGATCCGCGTGCGTAGAGCACCGGACCCGGCTCTTTTATAATGATGCGAACCGTTCTGCATTTCGAGAGCCGAGATTTGAAGGGAGCGCCGCGTGCGCGTACTCAAACGAGCCCTAGCGATCGTGTATCTTGCCGCCACCATCGTGGCATTGGGTACGCTTGTCTGCCAGTTTTGGGGGCCGTATACGTATCGCTTTATGCTGCTGATGCGCGACCCCATGCCGCGCATCGTCGTGACGGCGTGCGCCGGCGTCGTGGCGATCGGCGTACTGCTGAGCTTTTTCCGCCTGATGTTCGCCCGTCGCGAACCGTCCTGCGTGCATCCGGCGGGGGAGCGCAATATCGAGGTTACCCTTGCGGCGCTTTCTTCGTGCGCCAGGGTTGCTGCCGAGCGCGACGACCGCGTGATGGTCGAGCATGTCGAGGCTCGCGTCCAAGGCCCCGACGATTCGCACGTCCGTTTTAAGGTCGAGGCTATCGCGCTTGACGATAAGGACGTGGCATCTCTGGCTACCGCGATGCAGCAGCGCATCGAAGAAGCCTGCGATACCATGCTCGGCGCGCCGGGTACGACCGCGCGCGTCCGTTTTTTGCCGTCCAAGACTACCGTCCAGACCGTGGAGGTTTCCGGTGAGTGATACCAATCAAGATAAGACCGCTCGTACGCCGCGCCTGACGATTGACCAGAGCGCCACGTCGGCGAGCGAACCTGTTGATTCCAAAGCAGAGGCAACCGAGTTACAAGACGCGGCAGCCGCGGATTTTGACGAGGCTATGGGTCTCATCAAGGGTACGGGCGCTGCCATCTGGAGCTATGCCGTCCGTCATCCCAACACCACGCTCGGCGCCGTCGCCGGCTTTATCCTCGCCGTGTTGGTGCTCACGTTGGGCCTGTGGGACACGCTCGTCATTGCATTCTTCGTGCTGATCGGCGCTGTGATCGGCCAAATTCGCGACGGCGAGAACGGGATCGTCAACTTCTTCGGCCGTCTGTTTAGCGGCCGCTAATATGTATTCGACTGTCGCATCCGCGGCAGGCATAAGGAGGAACCATGGCTTTTAATACGAAGGTCGATGTAGCCGATACCGAGCTCGAGGAGAACGAGGCGGTCGTCGCCGAAGCTGAGGATGTGACGCTCGAGGATGAGGCTCTCGTCGAGGCCGAGTCCGATACGGATGAGGACGACGAGGAAGCGGATGAGTCCGAGGACTCGCTGACCTATTCCAACGGCGTGATCGAGAAGATCGTCGCTATGGCCACCCGCGAGGTTCCGCACGTTCTGGGCATGAAGGGTAACCTCATGCACTTTGTGCAGGAGCAGTTTGGTGCCGAGAATCTGACCAAGGGCGTGACGGTCGAGGTCACCGACGATAATCGCGTGGTCGTCAACATCTCCGTCATCATCGAGTACGGCGCCTATGCGCCCGCGATCTTCGACGATGTCAAGGCACGTGTCACCGAGCGCCTTGCCGCGATGACCGGCCTTGAGGTGGCGGGCGTCAACCTGCGCATCGAGGATGTCATCACCCCCGAGGAGTACGAGCACCGCACCAGCCAGCACGAATAACCTTCCAAAAAGGGACAGGTTTGTTTTGGCAGGTTTTATCTGCGAAAACATTAAACGGCCGACCGCGCAAGCAAAAGCGTGGCCGGCCGTTTTTGTACGCTCCCGATATAGTCATACCGCTCGTCTAACTAAGGGTTGCAATCCCCACGTTCCGCGTTACTCTAATGGGCGCATTGTTTCCAAATTGTTAACGAGGGGTTGCCGTAATGGCCGACGAGCACGAAACAGAAAGCAAGGCATGGGCAATTGAGGCCGCTGCAGCAGAGGCGGCGTCGCGTGCTGCCGAGGAGGTGCATCGTCCTCCCGTAGTGCCGATGGAGCGCGTGGTCGATCGCACCGATATTGAGCGCGGCGAGCGTGCCGGCCAAAAGCGCAGCCAGGAGCCGGGCTTCCCGCGCTTTTTCGCCGAGCTCAATCTGGGCCTGATTCTTACGGCCTTTGCCATCGTTGCGTTTAAAACCCCTAATCACTTTGCTTTTGGCGGCACCTCGGGCGTGTCGGTCATTCTGTCCACGCTGTTCCCGACCCTGCCTGTCGGCGTCTTTATGTGGATTATCAATGCGGTCCTGGTCGTTTTGGGCTTTATCTTTTTGGAGCGCAAGGCAATCCTGTGGAGCGTCTTCGCCTCGTTTGCGCTGTCCGCCTATGTTTCGTTTTTTGAGCTCTTTATTCCGACTGATGTTTCGATGACGGGCGATATGTGGCTCGACCTGTGCTTTGCCGTGATTCTGCCGGCGCTCGGCAGCGCCATCGTCTTTGATATTGGTGCCTCGACGGGCGGCACGGACATCCTCGCCATGATTCTCAAACGCCGCACGACGCTTGAGATCGGCCGTGCCCTGCTGTTGGTCGATATCGGCATCGTGACCATCGCGGCCTTCTTGTACGGCCCGCGCGTCGGTCTGTATTGCGTGCTCGGCCTGTTTGCCAAGACGCTTGTGGTCGACAAAGCCATCGAGAGCATCCACCTGCGTAAAGTCTGCACGGTCATTTGCTCCGAGCCCCTTAAGGTCGAGGAGTTTATCGTCAAGCATCTCAACCGTACGGCGACTATCAGCCGCGGCTACGGTGCTTTCTCGGGCAAGTGCGTGACGGTGATCATGAGCGTGCTAAGCCGTCGCGAGGCCGTGCAACTGCGCCGCTATGCGCGCGAAGTCGATCCGGGTGCCTTTATCACGATCGTCGACAGCTCCGAGATCGTCGGCAAGGGTTTCCGCGGAACGAACTAACGCGGTCGAGCTCATCAAACAATCGAATAGCGCCCTGCGCGTTGCAAATACGTCATGTTGGAGCATTTGTCCCCACATTGGGTGATAATGATGCTAAAGACATCGTTTGCGATCCAGATGATTCGCTCATGATACGAAGGGATGATTTCGATGTTCTGTTCGCAGTGTGGTGCCCCCATGGGCGACAACGACAAGTTCTGTGGCGCGTGCGGTGCTCCTAATGCCGGTGCCGCAACCTCCAATCCTCAGGGGCAGCCTCAGCAGTTTGAGCCTCAGCCTGTCATGAACGTGCCCAAGGGCTGCACGGCTCAGGCGTTCGAGGATATGACCAAGACGCCGGGCGTACTGCAGCGCGTGTGCCAGATCGCCTTTTTGCCGGCGCTTATCTGCGTCGTGTCGGTGCTCGTGCTGTTCATTCCCGTTATTGGCGGCATTGCAGCTGCCATCGGCTTTTTGGCAGCTTGCATTGCGAGCGTGTGTGGTTCCGGCTTTGGTATTGAGTGGGGTCGCGATCTGTCGCTCAAGGTTGATGGCGGTATGGATCGTCCACTCATGCGTTCCACGTCGTTTGGCCTCGGAGTCTTTTCGAGCGTTATCTCGGTCGTGCTCGAGGTTATCGCTGCCATTCCCGTTATCGGTGTAGTGCTTTCGCTGGTGGAGAGCGTGGTAATTGGCGCCGCGGGCTCGTATTCGTATTGCGGCTCCTATGCACTCGAGGCAGCGCTGTTCGGTTCGCTTGGCCTGCTTGTCCTGGCTATGATTGCCACGGCGGTCTTGGGGGTCTTCTTTAAGATGTTCGCCGACATTGCCGTGATGCACTTTGCGGTGACCGGTCGTGTCGAGAGCGCGTTTTCGCTCGACAAGGTCTGGGCGGCGTTTAAGCACAACAAGACCAAGCTGTTCTGCGCTTCGTTCCTTCCCGAGTTTTTGACGGGTCTGGTCGCCAACGTTGTCACATGGATCCTGACGCTCGTCTTCGGCGCCATTGCCTCTGTCGGTATGTATAGCTACTACTACCGTCCTTCGGCTATTGAGGCGCTTGTTACCGGCGGTGGCATCACGCTCGTATTGTTCTTGGTGCTGACGGCGTTTGTCACGGTATTCCTCACGGTCTTTGGCAAGATGCTCAAGCATCGTGCCGTTGGCTATTGGGTAGCGCGCTATGCAAGCGAATGGGCCGATGAGGACAAGGACGACGTTTTGACTTTTGTGCTCCCGGGTGAGACGAAGCCTGCTCCTGCGGGATTCAATCCCACGGCAGCCA
>UQNB01000007.1 GCA_900542235.1 uncultured Collinsella sp. | reverse complement strand
CGTAGCGGGTGGTTCAAAGCTGGCCGCTGCGCGGCCAGCAGACTAAAGTCTTGAACAAAAAGGGCCCCGCACATGCGGGACCCTTTACAAACGTATATACGCCGATGCTTAGTAGCCGACGATGCCCTGCGGGAAGAAGAACATGCACAGAACGACACACACAGCAAAAACGACGGCCATAATTACCGTCAGGCGATCGAGGTTCTGCTCCATGACGCCCGTGGCAGAGCTGGAGTTATACAGCGAGCTAGCGATCATATCCGAAACGCCGGTACCCTTACCGGAGTGCATCAGGACGAGAATCGTCAGCGCCACGGCAGAGATAGCCCAAACGACAAACAGAAGAATCTGGAACGGACCCATAGATAAGCTCCTTAATAGAACAATTTAAACTCCAGTACTGTACCACAACCTCCAACACTCCCCCATCCGCCATTTAGGGACGAGGTAGAAATGGCAGAAATACCAAAAAAGGGGTCGTCCGGTTGTGGACAACCCCCTTACTAGAAAACGGTATTTGTTTTCTATTAGGCCTCGGTGGCGAGCACGCGACCCGTCATCTCGGCGGAAGGCTCAAGACCAGCCATGGTGAGCATGGTCGGAGCGATATCGGAGAGACGGCCGTCCTCGATACCGGTGAGCTTGGCCTTATCATCAACGATGATGAACGGCACGCGGTTGGTAGTGTGAGCCGTGAACGGATGCTTGGAACCATCGGAAGCGACGTCAAACATGTGGTCGGCGTTACCGTGGTCGGCGGTGATCAGCGCAAAGCCGCCCTTGGCGAGAATCGCCGGGACAACCTTGGACAGAGCATCGTCAACAGCCTCGACGGCCTTAACGGCGGCGTCGAATACACCGGTGTGACCAACCATGTCGCAGTTCGCGAAGTTCACGATGTAGAAATCAGCGCGATCCTCGTTGATAGCGGCGACAAGCTTCTCGGTAACCTCGGGAGCGCTCATCTCGGGCTGCAGATCGTAGGTAGCGACCTTGGGGGAAGCGACGAGCACGCGCTCCTCGCCCTCCTTGGGCTCCTCGATGCCGCCGTTGAGGAAGAACGTCACGTGGGCGTACTTCTCGGTCTCGGCGGTGTGCAGCTGCTTCAGGCCATTGGCGGCGATAACGTCGGCCAGGACGTTCTCGGGGAACGTCTTGGGGAAGGCGACCTCGACGTCAAACGTCGGATCATACTCGGTCATCGTCACAAAGTGCGAGAGCTTAATCTGCTCGCGCTCAAAGCCGTCGAACTCCTTGTCCGTGAACACGCGAGTCATCTGACGAGCGCGGTCGGGACGGAAGTTGAAGAAGATGGCCGCGTCGCCCTCGTGAATGCCCTCGTTGTGGGCAGCGAAGGGCTCGACGAACTCGTCGCCGCGCGGATCCTTCTCGTAGTAGGCCTTGATACCGGCAACGGGGTCGGTATCGGCATCGGACGCGTTGACCATGACGTCGTAGGCACGCTGGATGCGCTCCCAGCGGTTGTCGCGGTCCATAGCCCAATAGCGGCCCGAAACGGTGGCAACGCGAGCGTCGCAACCGGTCTCCTCGGAGATCTTAGCCAGGAAGGCGCAGAACTCGCTCATGTAGCCGGCACCGGACTGCGGGTCGACGTCGCGGCCATCCATGAAGGCGTGGACGCGAACGGTCTTGACGCCATGCTGGGCAGCCATCTTGACCAGAGCCTCGACGTGGTTCATGTGAGAATGAACACCGCCAGGGCTCATAAGGCCCATGAGGTGCAGGGTCTTGCCTTCGGCCTTGACGTCGTCCATAGCCTTGACGAAGACCTCGTTCTTGGCGATGGAGCCGTCCTTGATGGCGTTGTTGATGCGCGAAAGCTCCTGGAACACGATGCGACCGGCACCGATGTTGAGGTGACCCACCTCGGAGTTGCCCATCTGACCGTCGGGAAGGCCCACGTCCTCGCCCGAAGCACCGAGCGTGGTGTGAGGATACTTCTCGTACAGGCTATCAAGGAAGGGCGTCTTGGCAGCGGCGACGGCGTTCTCGCCATCAGCCGGAGCAAGGCCGCAGCCATCCATGATGATCAGGAGTGCAGGAAGATGACGCTGTGCCATATGTCCTACTCGCCTGCCTTGACGACCATAGAGGCGAAGTCGGCAGCCTTGAGCGAAGCGCCGCCCACGAGGGCGCCGTCAACGTCGGGCTTGGCGACGAGCTCGGCAATGTTGCCGGGCTTAGCGGAACCGCCGTAGAGAACGCGGATGCCGTTAGCGAGCTCCTCGCCGAACATCTCCTTGAGGGTCTCACGGATAGCGCCGCAGACCTCCTGAGCGTCCTCGGCGGTAGCGGTCTTGCCGGTGCCGATAGCCCAGATGGGCTCGTAGGCGACGACGACCTGCTTGGGGCAGGTGATCTCAAGACCAGCAAGGCCAGCCTTGACCTGGTTCACGACGTGCTCGACATAGGTGCCAGCCTCGCGGACCTCGAGGGACTCGCCGCAGCAGAAGACGGGAACAAGACCGGCGGCAACGAGGGCCTTGGCCTTCTTGTTCTGGTCCTCGTCGGTCTCGTGGAAGTAGTCGCGACGCTCGGAGTGACCGATGATGCAGTAGGTGCAGCCAGCGGACTTGAGCATGTCGCAAGAGGACTCACCGGTGAAGGCACCCTTGGCCTCCCAGTACACGTTCTGTGCACCGAGGGCGATGGGGGCAGCCTGAATGCGGTCATGAACCGTGGTGATGTCAATGGTCGGAGGGCAGACGAGCACCTCGACGCCAGCCGGAACCTCGGGCAGAGCCTGAGCCAGCTCGTCGGCGAGCTTGGCGGCCTCGGCGACGTCGTTGTTCATCTTCCAGTTACCAGCGATAAGAAGGGTGCGATTAGGCATCGAGAAGCGCCTCCACTCCGGGCAGGGCCTTACCCTCGACGAGCTCCATGGAAGCGCCACCACCGGTGGAGATCCAGCTCATCTTGTCGGCCAGGTTGAACTTGTTGACAGCCGCGACAGAGTCACCACCGCCGATGATCGAGGTGCAGTCGGCCTCGGCGACGGCCTCGGCGATAGCCTGGGTGCCGTGAGCGAAGTTGTCGAACTCGAAGACGCCCATGGGGCCGTTCCAGAACACGGTCTTGGCGCCCTTGACGGCCTCGGCGTAGAGCTCCTCGGTCTTGGGGCCGATGTCCATGCCCTCACGATCGTCGGGGATAGCGTCGGAAGCGACAACCTCGGGGACAGCGTCCTCGCCAAAGTGATCGGCAACGCGGTTGTCGATGGGGAGCAGGATCTTGACGCCCTTTTCCTCGGCCTTCTTGAGCATCTCGCCGGCGCGCTCGACCCAGTCCTCTTCCTTGAGGGACTGACCGACGGTCAGGCCCTGAGCCAGGAAGAAGGTGTAGGCCATGCCGCCACCGATGATCAGGGTGTCAGCGGAGTCGATGAGGTGATCGAGAACGCCGATCTTGGAAGAAACCTTGGAACCGCCGACGATAGCGACGAAGGGGCGCTCGGGCTCGGCGAAGATGCCGGTCAGCGTGTCGACCTCCTTCTCGAGCAGGAAGCCGGCGACGGCAGGCAGGTAAGCGGCGGGGCCCACGACGGAACCCTGGGCGCGGTGAGCGGTGCCGAAGGCATCGAGAACGAAGACGTCACCATAGGAAGCGAGCTTCTTGGCGATCTCGGGATCGTTCTTCTTCTCACGCTTGTCGAAACGGACGTTCTCGAGAACGAGGACCTTGCCCGGCTCGACGGCGGCGACAGCCTCAGCAGCCTTCTCGCCGTAGGTGTCGGCGACAAAGGCAACATCGAGACCAGAGAGCTCAGCGAGCTTCTTGGCGACAGGCTCAAGGGAGAGCTCAGGCTGGAAGCCGGTGCCCTCGGGACGGCCGAGGTGGCTCATGAGGATGACGCGAGCGTTGTGCTCAACGAGGTAGTTGATGGTGGGCAGGGCAGCCTTGATGCGGGTGGTGTCGCCAACGACGCCATCCTTGATAGGCACGTTGAAGTCAACGCGGACGAGAACGCGCTTGCCGTCGACATCGATGTCGCGGACGGTCTTCTTGGTAAAGGCCATGTTTGCTTCTACCTTTCGTACGTGTCTGCCTCCCATTACGGCAGACGATTTCCTATAAAAAGGGCGCGACCCTAGGGTGTAAGCCCTATAAGGCCGCGCCCTTCTTTAGACGCTCAACGAGCTATTCGCTAAAAGCTAAATTAAGCAACGAACTTCTCGAAGTACTTGATGGTGCGGACCATCTGAGAGGTGTAAGAGTTCTCGTTGTCGTACCAAGAGGTGACCTGAACGAGGGTCTGGCCGTTGCCGAGGTCAGAGCACATGGTCTGAGTGGCGTCGAAGATGGAGCCGTGGGTCTCGCCGATGATGTCGGTGGAGACGATGTCGTCCTCGTTGTAACCGAAGGTCTCGGAGATGGTGGAAGCGTAGGCCTTCATAGCGGCGTTGACCTCGTCGACGGTGACCTTCTTGTCAACGACAGCGTAGAGGTTGGTGATGGAGCCGGTCGGCGTCGGGACGCGCTGGGCGGCACCGATGAGCTTACCGTTGAGCTCGGGGAGAACCAGGCCGATAGCCTTGGCAGCACCGGTGGTGTTGGGGACGATGTTGACGGCGCAGGCGCGGCTACGACGCTTGTTGCCCTTGCGCTGCGGGCCGTCGAGCGGCATCTGGTCGCCGGTCCAGGCGTGAATGGTGGTCATGATGCCGGACACGATGGGAGCGAAGTCGTTCAGACCCTTGGCCATCGGGGCGAGGCAGTTGGTGGTGCAGGAAGCAGCGGAGATGATGTTGTCCTCAGCGGTCAGCGTCTCGTGGTTGACGTTGTACACGATGGTGGGCAGATCGCTGCCGGCCGGAGCGGAGATGACGACCTTCTTGGCGCCAGCGTTGATGTGGGCCTGAGCCTTAGCCTTGCTGGTGTAGAAGCCGGTGCACTCGAGAACGACGTCGACGTCGAGGTCGCCCCAAGGCAGGTTGTTGGCGTCGGCCTCCTTGTAGATCTTGATCTCCTTGCCGTCAACGGTGATGGAATCCTCGCCAGCAACGACCTCGTGATCGCGAGCGTAGTTGCCCTGCGTGGAGTCGTACTTCAGCAGGTAAGCGAGCATATCGGGAGAGGTGAGGTCGTTGATAGCGACAATCTCGGAGCCCTCATGACCGAACATCTGACGGAAAGCCAGACGACCGATGCGACCGAAGCCGTTAATAGCAACCTTTACTGCCATTGTGTCTCCTTTCGTAAGGCCCCCGCAAGCTACAGCGCCCGCCGTTGAGGCCCACAAACTAACCACTCGCCTAATATACCTTTTTTTTGACTTGAATTTCACGAGAATGCTCGAAATTGAAAATCAAATTTACGTTAAAACGTTTTAAAGAATAAAATAGCAGCTAAATCCGTATATACGTCAATACTTTAAACTACTTGTTTGCTTCAATGAGCTTTTCAAGACGTAAAACACGATGGTAGAGGGCCGACTTCGACAAGGGAGGGTCAGCCATCTCCCCTAAATCACGCAGCGACAGATCGGGATAGCGCTCGCGCAGGTCGCAAAAGACCGCCAAGGCATCCGGAAGCGCATCGCGAAGGCCGCGCTGCTCGAGCTCATCGATAAGCGCAAGCTGATGTTGGGCAGCACCGGCGCTTCTGGTCTGGTTGGCGAGCTCGGCGTTCACGCGACGGTTCACATCGTTCTTAACCAACTTGACCGCGCGCGCCTCCTCAATCTCGGCAACGCTGCGCTTGGCACCAATCAGCTTTAATAGATGCTCGATTTCCTCGGCGCTCTTAATGTACACGGCATATGACCCCCGCCGTGCATTAACACGAGCATGGACCCCAATCTGTCCCAACAGGTCGCAAAGCCCCTTAGCATATTGCTCGCCCTGCACCGCGATCTCCAAATGAAAATCGCCGCGCGGATCGGCCACGAAGCCACCCGCGATGAGCGCGCCGCGGATGTAGGCAAGCCTGCAGCAGGGACGGGCAACGATGTGTCGGGGAACACCAGCGACGAGCCCTCCCCTGCGGTCTAGAATGCCCAGCAGCACCAGAGCCTTGTCCAGGTCGGGTTGATCGGGCAGGGTAATGAGATAATTACGGACCTTATGCAAGACCGATTTACGAACGGTGAATTCCGTTTTGAGCTTAAGGATGCGATGTGTCAGCGTGATCATCGTGCGTGCGACGGCTCCCGTCTCAGTCGCAACCGTCAAACGATACCGCCCAGAGCCGGTAAGCGAGAGCGTACCACTCACGCGCGTGAGGGCGGCAAGTGTCGACAAGTCGCAGTATTCACATTCGGGTTCGCAGCGCGCAAGCTCGTCGCGCACCTCAGCGGTAAACGACATGCAGGCCTATGCCTTCGTGTTGGCGCGCGACAGATCGCGGTGGGAGATGCTCACGTGATACTGGGCGCCTTCCAGGTAACGGGCCGTGGCCTCGGCAATGGCGACGCTACGGTGCTGTCCGCCCGTGCAGCCGATGGCGATAGAAAGCTGCGGTTTACCCTCCGCGATATAGCCCGGCATCACCGTATCGAGTAGCCGTGTCCAAGCCTTCCAAAACTCCTGCGTCTTGGGATGGTCCAGAACAAAATCCGAGACCTTTTTATCGAGACCGGTCATCGTGCGCATCTCGGGATCGTAGAACGGATTGGGCAGGAAGCGGACGTCGATCATAATGTCCGCCTCGACGGGCATGCCGTGCTTAAAGCCAAACGAGAACACATGGACGTCCATGAGCTGTTGGTCGGACAGTTCGGAAAATGCCATACGTAGCTTGTTGCGCAGCGCAGAGGTGCGCAGACGGCTCGTGTCGATAATCATATCGGCTCGATCGCGCACGCCCTGCAGCTGAAGGCGCTCGCGCTGAATGGCATCGGCCGTAGTCTCCCCCGGTTTGGCAATGGGATGACGGCGGCGGTTTTCGCTATAACGACGGATCAGCACCTCGTCAGAAGCCTCTAGGAACACGATGTCGCAGCTCATCTCGTGTTCTTCGAGCGCGGCGACCGCATCGAGCAACTCGTCAAACAGTCCCTGGCTACGCAAATCGCAGGTGACGGCGAGATGCCTGCCCACGCCCGTATTGATGCCGACGAGCTCGGCAAGCTGGGCGATCAGACGCGGAGGCAGGTTATCGATGCAAAAATAGCCCATGTCCTCAAACACGTGCATGGCCTGTGTGCGGCCCGATCCGGACATTCCGGTGATGATGACGATATCGGGGATGCGCTCCGAGCGCTCCGCCGCATCCATGGCATCTCCCTTTTGCATGCGCTGCCTCCCAAAAACAAGCGCGGGACCCGGCGACCCGGATCCCGCGCGGTCAATTGCCTTTATTGAGTATACCGCCCCGAGCGGATACGAGGCCTGTCTTACGCCTCAAGCGCAGCCTTGAACCAACTTGTAATACTCGTGGGGTGCGTGATGGCGGTGCCGACGACAACGGCCCAGGCGCCGGCATCGATCGCGGCGCGAGCCTCCTCGGGCGTGTGCACGCGGCCCTCGCAGATGATGGGAAGGCCGGGAAACTCCTCGGTCGCCTGACGCAGGAGCGGCAGATCGGGGCCATCGGCCATGGTGCAGTCGATGGCGGCGACGCCGTGAGAAAGCGTGGTGGATACCAGGTCAAAGCCCATATCAACAGCACGGCGAATGTCCTCGATGGTTGCACAGTCGGCCATCAGGAGCACACCCTCCTCGTGCAGCGGGCGGAAGGTATCCTCGACCGTCTTGCCATCGGGGCGCGGACGATCGGTGGCGTCGATCGCCACGATATCGGCACCGGCAGCAACGCAGGCGCGAGCGTGACGCAGCGTCGGCGTGATGTAAACGCCCTCGTGCCCATCCTTCCACAGGCCGATGACGGGAACCTCACAGCGACCCTTAATGGCGGCAATGTCGGCAAGGCCCTGGCAGCGAATGGCGGCAGCGCCGCCGAGCTCGCAAGCGCGAGACATTTGAGCCATGGTCTCGGGCGTACGAAGCGGCTCGCCCATATACGCCTGAACGCTCACGACGAGCTTGCCCTTCAGGGATTGAATCAAAGGATCGACGGTCATAAGGCTGCAACCTTTCTCAGAACAGCCTCCCGAGGCGTGTTGTCTCGGGAGGCTCCTACAGCAGATACGTTTACTTTAACGAGGCAAGAAGATGCTCGGCGGCACCGATAAGCGGCGCGTCGCCCTCCAGCGAACCGATGAGGATCGGCGTGTCCTGAAGCGGATCGAGCGCCTGGCTGGCATAGCCCTCGTGCACCGAATCCTTCCACGTCTGCGAACGCCAATCGGGACCTTGGTGGATCACGCCGCCCGAAAGGACGATGACCTCAGGGTCCAGGATGTTAGCGAGCGAGCCCAAGCTGGCACCCAGCGCAAAGCCGGCGTCATGGATGACCTCGGTCGCCTTTGCGTCGCCCGCACGGCACAGGTCGTTCACATCGCGACCGACCGAAGGACGGCTGGGGTCGACGCGGCCAAAACGCTCATCGTACATTCGACCAATGGAAGTGCCCGAAGCAACCGACTCCAGATGGCCGGAACGCCCGCAGGCGCAGGGAATGCCGGCGGCAGCCGAGCACTCGATGTGGCCCATATGGCCGGCAGCACCATGGAAGCCCTGCATCACGCGGCCGTTCTCGACATATGCGCCGCCGATGCCCGTACCGATGCCAAGACACAAGACGGAGAACTTGCCCTTGCCGACGCCCCAGTGAGCCTCGCCCAGAGCATGAGCCTGCACGTCGCCTACGACGGCAACGGGAAGACCGAGGTCCTCGCGCAGACGCGGCCCCAACTGAATGCCGGACCAGCCGGGCATGATCTCATTGGCATACGCGATGGCGCCCGTCTTGGGATCGACGACGCCGGCGGCACCGATCCCGACGCCAAGGACCTCGACATCGGGATTCGCCTCGAGAGCGGCCTTGATGGACGCCTCGATACGCTGGAAGACGGCCTCGCCGCCCTCCTGGGCCTCGGTAGGAACCTCGGCCTCAAAAACGGGATGGGGCACACTACCGTCAGCCGGGTACTCCATGATGGCAGTCGCGATCTTAGTTCCGCCGATATCGACAGAGCAGACGTACTTGTTCTCCATGTCGCTCTCCTTAGGAGATAAAAAACAACTACAGGAAATGCGCCGTCAGGCTAGCCGTCACAGCGCGGTAAAGGTTTTCCAGGTGCCCGAAATCGCCGAGAAACCGTGTGACCATTGACCTAATGGGTCATGGCCGCACGGTTGAACGGCGAGGTCGGGTGCCTGGAAAAGCTTTAAAGGAGACCGTTGTCCTGGAGGACCTTCTTAATCGCCTCGACGTTCTCGCCGGTCATGGCCTTCACCGGGCGCGGCATGGTCGGGCTGTCGAAGATACCCATGAGGTTCATAGCGGTCTTGAAGGCGCCGACGCCACCGGCATAGCCCTGGACGCCCGAGGTGACATCCCAGATGTGCGAAATCTCATTGAGGCGATCCTGCTCGGCCTTGACGGTAGCCCAGTCACCAGCCTGAGCGGCCTTCCACTGACGCACGTAGCCCTCGGGCTCAACGTTGGCGAGACCCGGGACGGAACCGTCGGCGCCACCGAGGTAGGCGCCGTCGACAACAACCTCGTGGCCGGTGAGAATGCTCATCGGATGGCCGTTCTTCTCGTTCTCCTGAACGAGGTAGCGGAACGAGATGTCATCACCCGAGGAATCCTTGACGCCAGCAAGGACGCCCTCGGCGCCGAGCTTGGCAAGGAGCTTCCAGGGGAGCTTGGTGTGAACGCAGACGGGAATGTCATAGGCGAAGATGGGCAGGTCGAGCTCCTCGTGCAGGATACGGAAGTGCTCCTCGACCTCGGTCATGCCCTGCAGGGCATAGAACGGGCAGGTGGCGACGAGGGCATCGGCGCCCAGCTCCTGGGCGACCTTGCCGTGCTCGATCATGCGCTCGGTCTCGGTATCGATGATGCCGACCAGAACAGGCACACGGTGGTCGACGATACGAACGGCCTCGGCGATAATCTGGCGACGGCGCTCGTCGGTGGAGAAGACGACCTCGCCCGAGGATCCCAAGAAGAACAGGCCATCGACGCCGGCATCGATCATGCGGTTGATGCTGCGCTCAAAGGAGGCAACGTCGAGCTGGTGATCTTCGGTATCGGGAACAACGACGGGAGGGATAACGCCGGTGAATTTCTGAGTTGCCACAAGAATCTCCTTAGTTGTCTGGCGGGCGGCCCTATGCCACCCACTCTTGTTGGCAGTGTCCAGGCCGTCTAGGCCAAAGAACACGAGTAGAACGTTTGGTTAAAAAAGTCGACGACTTCATTTTCGAACGCATTGATGCGCTCGTGAGCGTATTTTGCATAGATGATATGTCTCCGGTCACACTCAAGACCGTTGAATACGGCAAACTGGCCCTTGGGATCGCTCACGGTATCCATAAGCGATGTGCCCATGAGCACCAATCCGCGCACCCGAGACGACAGCGCCTCGAGGCCGTCAGGAAGCGGATTGGCAACCGCTGTGCAGGCGAGGCCCCGCTCGTCCAGAGCAGAAACCGCCAGCGCGACTCCGCCGCCAAGACCCTCGCCCCATGCAAAGATGCGGTCGGGGTCCATGCCATCCAGATTGCGCGCCACCTTCGCCAGCGCGCAACCCCAACGGACGCGCTCGACAAAAGCGGGCGAAGAAATCCCCCGCCGCAGGTCGTCCGCACCAGCAACATCGTCATCCAGCGCGAGGACGGCATACCCCATGGCAGCAAATCTGGTCATGTGATGCCAGCCGCGCACAGGCCGATCGATGTCGTGGAACATCAGGCACAACGGCACGCGCTCAGATACTCGGGCACGACCGACAGGCTCGATCAAACGAGCGTGAATCGCATCGTCACCGAGCTCAAAGGAGACCTCCGAGTAACGGGCGCAGGGGTTAACAAAGTCAATCGCCGTTATGGCCAGGCCTTGAATCTCAAGATTCGAAGCGCATGTTTCTAAATCAGAAACATCTGCTTGGACATCACCGCGCCAGTCCCGATATTCTGCGAGCCTTGACGAAACCGTTCCAGGAATTCCCACGAGTCCGGGGACAATCAGCTCGTCAACATTGCTCTCGCACTTAGACATGAGCCTCCCCTCCCTTGCAGAAAAACGGAATGATCAGATCGTCAAAATCCTGAATCTCCTCGTGGCCAAAGCCTTCAAAGAACTCATGACGCTTTTCGCAGGTCAGGTTGTTATAGACCGCAAACTGCGTCGCTGGCGGACAGACGATATCGGCTGTGCCGGTGCCAAACAGCACGGGGCATTTGACCATAGGGGCAAAGTTCTTGGAATCGAAGTACGCCAGCTTGGCATAGGCTTCGTCAATACGAGTCGAGTCCTCGTCAAACCAGCGAGACCAATAGCGCAGGCCCTCGTAGGCAATGTCGTCGGCATCCAAATCCCAAACTAGGCGGAAATCTGACAGGAAGGGATAGAGGATGGCGGCACGATTGATAAGCTCGCTGTTAAGCGCACAGGTCGCAATGCCCAAACCGCCGCCCTGCGACGCGCCGTTCACAAACACACGCGCAAGATCGATGCCCTCGAGCTCGCGAACGATGCGGCACAGGATGCGAATATCTTGGTGCAAGCGGACATAGTAGAGGTTGGCCGGGTCGCCGTCGATACCGGCGACGATATGACCGGCAACCGTTGTGCCCTCAAATCCACCAATGTCCTCGGAGGGACCTCCTTGGCCGGGGCAGTCGAGGGCGATGAGTGCCATGCCCATGCCCGCAAACGACGCCTGCTCAAACCAGCTGCGGCTTGCACCCGGATACCCATGGAACTGAAGTACCAATGGCACGGGCTCGTCCGAGACGGGTTTAAGGTACTTGGCATGCAGGCGAGCGCCACACATGCCGGTATACCAGAGGTCGAAAAGCTGGCAGGTCACGGCATCGGCGACCGATGCCGTCTCGATCGCATAGTCAAGCCCGACGGCGTCGGCCTCGGCCATGCGATCCTTCCAAAAGAGATCGAAATCTGATGGACGGGGCATGGCGCCCCGATACCCACCAAATTGCTGTTGTAGCTCCTGAGCGCTTGGCATGGCTCGTGAACCCAACCTTTCGAAATCGCAACGGAGGTGCGCCCGGCAAGGGAACCGGGCGCACGGGAGGGAAAGCGAGGCTACTCGCCGAGCTTGGGATGCAGCAGCGACGGCGCAGCGCCGAGCAGCATCTTGGTGTAGGGGTCCTGGGGGTGCTGGAAGACCTGCTTGGCCTCGCCCTGCTCGACGATCTTGCCACCATTCATAACGATGATGTCGTCAGAGATATAGCGGACCGTCTGGATGTCATGGCTGATGAACACCATGGCCAGGCCGAGCTCCTTCTTAAGGTCGGTCAGCAGGTTGAGAATCTGCGCGCGGACCGAAACATCCAGAGCCGAGGTGGGCTCGTCGGCGATGATGGCATCGGGGTTCAGCGACAGGGCACGGGCAATTGCGACGCGCTGGCGCTGGCCGCCCGAAAGCTGGCCGGGAAGAACCTCGGCGGCGGAGCTGGGCAGACCGGTGAGCTCCAAGAGTTCCTTGACGCGCTTCTCCTGCTCGGCCTCGGTACCCAGGTTGTGGACGCGCATGGGGTCGAGCAGCTGCTCGCGAACGACCATGCGGGGGTTGAGCGCCGTGGCCGGGTTCTGGAACACGACCGAGATGACGCGACCCATGTGGCGACGGTCCTCGGCGGTACGTTTGGTAACGTCCTTGCCCTTAAAGTAGACCTTGCCGCTCGTGGGGGCCTGCAGGCCGCACATGACGTTAGCGGTGGTGGACTTACCGCAACCGGACTCGCCGACGATGCCGATCGTCTGACCGGGCATGAGCTTAATCGTTACACCCTGGACGGCGTGAACCAGGTTGGGGTGCAGAATCGAGCCGGTACGGGTCCTAAAGGTGACGTGGACGTCATCAAGGAAGATGATCGGCTCGACGCCGTTGACTGCGGTCTCGCTCATCTACATCACCTCCGCGTGAGGGGTCAAACCATTTGCCTTGAGCACCTCGTCGGGGAGCTCGGAATAGAAGTGCTCGGTGCCGGGCACGCGCTTGAAGACCGGACGGGTGTCCAGGCCAATACGCGGATGGCTCGAGCGGGGCGCGAAGCGATCGCCCTTGGGGAAATCGCGCGGACTCGGAACGGCGCCGGGCACCTGGTGCAGGCGGCCCGAACCGCTCTCGATGGACAGAACGGAGCCCAGAAGACCGCGGGTGTACTCGTGAATCGGATTGGTGAGCAGCTCCTTGGTGGGCGCCTGCTCGATAACCTGACCGGCGTACATAACCGTGATGTTGTGGGCGACCTCGGCGACCAGCGCCAGGTCGTGCGAAACGAAGATCATGGCAAAGCCGAGCTTGGCCTGAAGATCGTTGAGCAGCTTGATGACCTGCTTCTGGACGGTAACGTCCAGAGCGGTCGTGGGCTCGTCGCAGATGACCAGCTTGGGGTCGCGGGTAAGAGCCATAGCAATCAGGACACGCTGACGCTGTCCACCGGAAAGCTCGTGCGGATAGCTCTCGAGCGTGCGCTTGGGATCGAGACCGACGAGCTCCAGGAGCTCCTCGGCGCTGCGGGTGCCGCCGCGCTTGGTGAGCTGCTTCATCTGGGCGGAAATGAGCATAGAGGGGTTGAGCGAGGACAGGGCGTCCTGGTAGACCATGGCGATATCGGTACCGCGCAGGCCGAACCACTCCTTCTTGCTCATCTTGAGCAGGTCGCGGCCCTCCCAGAGAACCTCGCCGGAAAGATGCTCGTCATCGTCGGTCAGGCCCATGATGGCCAGCGTGGTGATGGACTTACCGCAGCCGGACTCGCCTACCAGGCCCATGGTCTGACCAGGACGGACGTCAAAGTTGACATGGTCGACAACGTTGATATCACCGTGATGCTCAAACTGAATGCAGAAGTCACGGACCGAGAGAATCGGTTCGACAGACTCGTCGGGCACATGGCGATCGTCACGCTTGAGCTCGACATCGCGCAGGGCGCCAAGGCGAGCGGAGAGGGACTGGGCCTGCTCCTTGTAGGCGCGAACGGGGTCGGAGACCAGCAGGTCGGCCTCGCGACGCTTGGAGGAATCGGTCGGATCCAGGGCGGCGGAGGGAGCAGCGGCCATGGCGTCGGTAATGCCCTCGGAGAGGATGTTGAGCGCCAGGCAGGTGATCATGATGGCCAGGCCCGGGAACAGCGCCTGCCACCAACGGCCGGCGAGCACGCCGCCGCGGGCGTCGGCGAGGATGTTGCCCCAGGTAGCGGTTGGCTCCTGAATACCAGCGCCGATGAAGGTCAGCGAGGCCTCGAAGATGATGGCGTCGGCGACCAGGGTAACGGTGAAGACCATGATCGGGGCGATGCAGTTACGCAGAACATGCTTGATCAAAATCCACGGAGCCTTGGCGCCGGAAACGATGACCGCGCGGACATAGTCCTCGCCGTACTCGGACACGATGTTGGCGCGCACGATACGGGCAATCTGCGGAGTGTACATAAAGCCGATGGCGAAGATGATCGACGGCACGGAGTTGCCCAGGATGGAGACGAAGACGGCCGCGAGGGCGATGCCCGGGATGGACATGATGATGTCCAGGATACGCATGATCGTCTCGGAGACGGCCTTGCGCGAAACCGCTGCAAGGGCGCCCACGACCGAGCCGCAGACCAGAGCCATGGCAGTGGCGCCAAAGCCGATAATCAGCGAGTAACGACCACCGTAGAGCATACGCGACAGAATGTCGCGACCCTTATCGTCGGTACCGAAGATAAATCCGTTGCCGGGAGCCTGGCGAGCCGTAAAGATCTCGACCGGGCTATAGGGGGCAAGAAGGGGCGCCAGAATCGCAGTCAGGGCGACCAGCACCAGCACGACGGCTGCAATCTTAGAAGACAGCGTCATCTTCTTCCAGCCACCGAGCTTGAGCCCCTTGGAGGCAGCCTTCTCGAGCTGCTCGGTTTGCTTCTCTCGAATCTTTACCATAATCTACACCGTCCTGATGCGCGGGTTGATGAGCAGGTAGAGCATGTCAACCACGATGTTGATGATGATGAAGGCAAGAGCAACGACGATAACGACGCCCTGAACCAGGTTCGCCTCGTTGCCCTGAACGCCCTGCAGAATCGCGGTGCCCATGCCGGGGAGGTTGAAGATAACCTCGATGACGACGGCGCCGCCCATGAGGTAACCGATCTTAAGACCGAGGGTGGTGACCGGGGTGATCAGCGCATTGCGAAGAACGTTGATGCCGACGACGACCTTCTCGGGAACGCCGGCGCCGCGAGCCATACGGACATAATCCTTGTCGAGCTCCTCAACCATGGCGGTACGCACGATACGAGTCATCTGGCCCGTCAGCGGAAATGCCAAGGCGATAGCGGGCATGATCATACGTCCCAGATAGCCAACCGGATTCGTGGTGAAGTGAGGCAGAGCACCCGATGCCGGGAGCACCTTAAGGTAGGAAGAGAACAGCAGGATCAACAGAACGGCAAGCCAGAACGACGGGGTTGCCAAGCCGGCGATGGAAAAGACGCGGATCACTTGGTCCGGCCATTTGTCGCGATACAGTGCCGCGATGACGCCGAGCAAAAACGAAACGACCGCACCGATGGCAAGACCGATGAAGGTCAGCTGCATCGTGACGGGCAGGGCCGTGGAGATGCGCTTGGCAACGGAGTTGCGAGCAGCACCATAGGTGCCCATGTCGCCATGGATCAAATCGCCCATATAGCGCACGTAGCGCACGGGCCAGGGGTCGTCCAGACCATACTTCTCATGGTACTCGGCAACCGCCTCGGGCGAGGCACCGTCACCCAACGCCGTGTAGGCGGGGTCGGTCTTGGAGAACGACATAAGGAAGAACACCAGGACGGTGACGCCCAATGCCATGATCGGCAGCGCCACAAGACGCCTTCCAATCAAACGTAGCAAGTTGTTCACGTTCTCTCCCCTTTCTTTTGTCGGTAGGACCAACTGGTATATGAGTACGGATACTCATTACAAGACCCGAGCGACATCGTTGCCGCCCGGGTCTTTGTTTCAACTATGAGGATACGGTCCCAACGACCGACATCCTGCATACAGACTCAAGCGAGTCTTACGCCTTGACGGTCGCGACGCCCCTGAAGGACATGCTCGTCGTGCCGATGCCCTTGAAGCCATCGAGGGCCTCGCCGTTGGGCGCAGTGGACGGATCGTCCCAGAAAGCGGAGACGGTCTTGACATGGACAACGGGGTACAGAACGGCGTTGTCGGCAATGATGTCGAAGCACTCGTTCCACTTTTTCTGCTGCTCGTCGCCCTCGGCGGCAAGAGCCTCATCCATGAGGCCGTGGAGCTTCTGCCACTCAGCGGACTCCTTCCACGGGCAACGGGTCTGCATCCAGACGTTGTCGCCGTACCACCAGTTGAGCAGCAGGTCGGGGTCGGCGCCGAAGCAGGAAGGATCGCCAGGGGCAAGGAGGATATCGTAGGCCTCGCCGCCGTCGATGGCAGCGTAGGTGGCCGGCGAGGTATCGGTCTGGATGGTCACATCGAAGCCGAGAGCGTCGAGGTCGTTCTTGACCTGGGCGGCCATGCCCTTAATCTGCTCGTTGTCGGTGGTGCGCAGGGTGATGGCACCCGGGGTGATGCCAGACTCCTCGATGAGCTTCTTAGCCTTCTTGGCGTCGGTCTTGTACACCGTGGAAGCCTCATGATAGTTGGTGAAGCTCTTGGGCAGGTAGCAGCTGGCAGCGGTGGCAAGGCCGGCGAAGGTGTTGCTGACCATCTTCTCGGTGTCGAGCGCATACATGACAGCCTGACGGACCTTGACGTTGTTCCAAGGCTCCTTGGCGACGTTGAACATGATGAAGCGGGTGCCGAAACCCTGAACGTTATCGATCTTGCAGCCGGCGCTCTCGAGCTGGTCGACGGCGTCAGCGGTAACGAGCTCCATAACGAGCGTGGAGCCCTCCTGCTGAGCGGTAACGCGAGCGGTGGGGTCGGTCAGGATGCTGTACTGGATCTTCTTATCCTCGGCAGCATACTCACCGTTGTACTCGGGGTTGGGAACCAGGGTGATCTCGGTATCGGAGATAGAGTCGTACATCCAGGGGCCGGAGCCGATCGGCTGCTTGGCGCGATCCTCCTCGGTCTGGGTGGCCGGGGTAACGCGGACGATGGCCAGACGATCCTTGAGCAGGGAGAAGTTGGGGACCTTGGTCTTGACCGTCACGGTGCTGGCGTCCTTGGCCTCGATGGACTCGAAGGGCTGGAAGAACGGAGCATAGGTAGCGGAAGCGGCACAAGCGGTGTAGGAGGCAACGACATCGTCAGCGGTGACCTCGGTGCCATCGGAGAACTTGGCGCCCTTGCGGATGGTGACCTCGAAAGTGGTGTCGTCCACAGACTTGGGATCGTCGGTGGCGAGCTCGTTGAAGGTGCTGTAGTCGTGGTAATCGATGCCGTAGAGGCCCTCGACGACGTGCCAGTTAGCACCCAGGCCCACGGCGGAGCCGGTGCTGGCGGGATCGAAGCTGGACGGAGCGTAAGCGGAACCAGCGGTGATCACGCCGCCGCCACGGTTGGCGGAATCGGTGGAACCGGAAGCGGAACCCTCGTCGCTAGAGCTGCCACCGCAGCCGGTGAGACCAAGCCCTGCGACAGCAGCGACGCTGCCGGTGAGGCCGAGGAACGAACGCCTGGACATACCCTTGTTGATGATGGCCATGTCTTCTCCTATCAATAGAGAATCTTACTCGGGAGCACCTAGACTTGCCCCCGCGCAACTTGCGGACGATATATACCTTACCTACCGACGAACCTAACTGAGGTGCCGCGCTCGGCGACCGATACATACATACGCTTGAACGGTATTTACTACCGTTCACCGAATTCGTTGACAAACGATTCGCCAGACAGTATGTATCGGCGAGGTGAGATATCAGTCTTCGTCAACCCGCAGGATAGCAGGGTTTTCGCTTGGGTTAGTCAAACGTTTTAGCGTTAATAAAACCCGAAACCAGCAGGCAATCATGGCGAAATAAATGGTTGAAAATCGCGCAATCATGTATATCAGTTGTTTAGGTCCGTGTTTAGCTATCGGAATGGCCAGCCGCCGCCTCGGCGCGCTCGGCATTCCATGCAACGAGCGCCTCGTGGACCGCCTTGGCAACATCGGCAGGTATGCCGCGAACTTCCGCGATCTCTTGCTCGCTCGCCGCGCGCAAACGCTTCATCGAGCCAAAATGGCGCATAAGGGCACGTTTTCTGGTGGGTCCCACGCCTGGAACGTCATCGAGTACCGAAACCGTCATGGCTTTATCGCGCAACTCACGATGGAACGTGATTGCAAAACGGTGCGACTCATCGCGTACCTGTTTAATTAGATAGAGCGACGCGGACCCGGTCGGCAGCACGACGGGAGTCTCGTCCCAAGGCACGAAAACTTCCTCATCGGCCTTTGCCAAGCCACAAACTGGTATATCGAGCCCAAGAGCCTCAAGTTGCTTGATCGCAGCGGTCAATTGCGGCTTACCGCCATCGACAACGAGCAGATCGGGGCACGAGCCAAAGCGCTCGTCGGCCATGCGCTCGGGAGCATAGCGTCGTCCCAAAACCTCGGACATCGACACGAAGTCGTTTGCCTCATCCAATTCGGCCTGGATTTTAAAACGACGATACTGGCTCTTGTCGGCGCGCCCGTTGGTAAACACCACCATCGAGGCGACCGTAAAGGTGCCATGCAGCGTCGAGATATCGAAGCACTCGATACGCAACGGCGGCGATGGCAGCGCCAACGCACTTTCGAGCTCCAGGAGCGCTTGATTGGTGCGGTCGTCAGCGTACCCCGTTCGCATCATGTAGCGCATGAGGGCATGGCGCGCATTTTTGGATGCCATACCGAGCAGACGGTGCTTTTCGCCACGCTGCGGCCTATGGAGATGGCAGGAACGCTCACGCTTGCCCGCAAGCCACTCCCCCAGCGCCTCCGCATCCTCAAGCTCGACGGCAAGGTTGACCTCAGCTGGAATATCAGCCGTCTCGTCGTAATAGCGCTTAAGAAAGCCCGACTGGAGCTCTTCCTCGTCAACATCAAGACCCTTGTCGAGAATGAACTCGCAGGTGCGAACTGTTCGGCCCTCGCGAACGACGAAGACGCAAGCGGCGGAGATGGTCTCCTCGCGATAGAAACCGATGACATCGATATCGACACTGGAGGGAAAAACGACTTGCTGACGATCGTCCAGACCCCTGATGACCTCCAAACGACGTTTGACGCGTGCCGCGCGCTCAAAGTCGAGCGCCTCAGCGGCATCCGCCATCTCGGAGGTCAGCTCATCGACGACATCCTTGCGATGGCCCGACAAAAAGTGCTCGACACGCTTGACGTTCTTGGCATAGTCTGCCGGGGAAATCGCGCCGACACACGCACCTGGGCCGCGCCCGACATGGTAGTCAAAGCAGGGGCGCCCGTTTTGCGCGCAAATCATATTGACGATGTCTTCCTCGCCCTTGTTGGACTCGACGATACGGCGACAACGACGCCACTCCGCACAGGATGCGGAGCAGATGGGGATAACCTTGCGCAGCGTATCTATCGTCTCACGTGCCGCGCGGCTATCGGTATAAGGTCCAAAATAGCGCGTTCCCGGCTTATGACGCTCACGCGTGTATTTGATAGCGGGATACAGGTCGCCCTTTGTAATGGCGATAAAGGGGTAGCTCTTGTCATCCTTGAGGTCGACGTTAAAGTACGGATGGTACTGACCAATCAAATTGCGCTCGAGCACCAACGCCTCGTGCTCGGTCTCCACCACGATATAGTCAAAGCTCGCCACCAGCTGCATCATCAGCGGGATCTTCTGGCGCTCGTCCTGCAGCGTCACGTACTGACGCATACGGGCGCGCAGGTTTTTCGCCTTGCCCACGTAGATGACATCGCCCTTGGCGTCTTTCCAAAGGTAGCAGCCGGGCTGCGTGGGAACGCGCGAAACCTGCTCGGCAAGCGTTGGAATGTTGTCGTGACCGGCCACGCGCACCTACTTGCGACGAATCAGCGCCGAGACCTCGGGCATCTTAAGGACGACGGCAAGGCCAAAGGTAACAGCAAGCGAGACGACACCCGCAACGCAAACGTAGCCAAGAGTAATCAGAATCGAGCCGCCAAGTGCCCCGACAAAGTGCTCAAGCGCCCACATGACGCCGGCGCCTGCGGCAGCACCCAGGCCACCGAACAAAAGGCCAAAGAACCCGCCATGCAGGATAGATTTGACCTGAAGACCACGCAGGCGACGACGCAGCCACCACAGCGAGCAACCGACCAAGATCACGTAGTCGACGACATACGAAAGCGCGATTGCCGGCATACCGAAGCCCAGCACAACGCCAAACAGCAAAACCGAGCCCGCCTGGCCGATGGCGGAATACAGACAATAGCGGCTATAGGGCTTCATGTCGAGCAAGGCAGAGAAGCTCTTCTGCATCAGCACGACCACGCCGTAGAGCGGCAGGGAAAGTGCCAGGTAGATAAGGAACTCCGACACCAGCGCCACACCGGACTCATCGAACTTGCCAGCGCAGTAGATCATGTTGAGCGGACGCGCGAAGACAATCAGGTACAGCGCGAATGGAATCAGGAAGAACAGCATCTGGGCGACGCCACGCGAAATGCCCGTGCGGACGCTGTCGTAATCCTTCTCCTGTGCGTCGTGAGAGAGCTCGGTATAGAGCGCCGTCGAAAGCGAGGCGGCAATCAGCGCGTAGGGCAGCGTGTACCACAGGCGCGCATAGGCGATGACGGAAGGACCAGTCTCGGGCTGGACCACCAGCGCAGCAGCGTTGGTGATAGAAGTCGAGACAAACATGCACACCGTGGCGAGCAGCGTCGGGATACCGAGCGCAATCGTCTGGCGCAGTGCGGGGTCCTTAAAGTCGATATGGATATGGGGATGCACGCCGTGCTTGCCAAGCGCGGGGATCTGACATGCCATCTGAACAAAGACACCGAGGGTCGTACCGGCCGCAATCAAGATGATGCCGGCACGTTCACCAAACTGTGCGGACACGGGCGCAAAGCCCATAAAGCTCGCAATGACGATCACATTGTTGAGGACCGGGGCAAACGTCGACCAGAAGTAGTCGCGGTGTGCGTTGAGGACGCCCGAAAACACCGAGCCCAAACCATAAAACAGAATCTGGATGGCAAAGAAACGGAACATGAACGCAGCGGTATCCATGCTGCCGCCGTCACCCGAAAGAAACGATTGCGTCCAGATAAAGCCCGGGGCGAACACGGTCCCCAGCAACGAAATGCCACCCAGCACCAAAAGCAGAATGCCGAGCAGGTTGCCCACGTACTCGTTCGAGGCCTCGCGACCCCGCTCACGTCTCACGCCCATGTACACGGGCAAAAACGCCGTCACGAGCATGCCGCCCATCACGAGTTCGTAGAGCATATTGGGCAGGTTGTTGGCGACCTGATAGGAAGACGAGAGTAGCGACATGCCGATAGCGGCCGCCATTGCCCACGTGCGGATAAAACCGGTGACGCGAGACACGATGGTCAGGATGGTCATAAGCCCGGCGGAACGACCAACCGTGGAGTAGTCCGACGAGCCCATGTCGTCAGTGTCATCTCGCGACGAAGAAGCTTCGGATGAGGGTGTCTGAGGCGCAGATTCTTTTGCAAAATGAGCTCCGCACTTCAATTCTTCCTGCGGCATCGCTCAGTCCTCTCTCGTAATCGCGGCAACCGTCGCCCCGCAAAATGCAATTAAATCATCGGGTGCAAGCTCGAGCTGATAACCACGCTTGCCTCCCGAAATAAAAATGGTATCCCAAAGGACACATGTCTCATCAATGAGCGTCCGGTAGCGTTTTTTCATACCGACCGGACTGCAGCCGCCGCGAACGTAGCCAGTCGCCGCAAGCAAATCCTTCACATGCATCATGGCCAAGGACTTCTCCCCCGCGGCACGCGCGGCGGACTTTAGATCGAGCTCGTCGGCAACAGGGATGCAGCACACGACGTGGTCGTTGGACGGCGTCACGCAGACCAAGGTCTTA
The DNA here is from genome assembly GCA_900542235.1 of uncultured Collinsella sp. GTDB lineage: Bacteria > Actinomycetota > Coriobacteriia > Coriobacteriales > Coriobacteriaceae > Collinsella. Next base: position 17,281 of record UQNB01000007.1, on the reverse strand, counting down.
AATCCTTGACCGGGCTCCTCGCCAAGCTGCTCCGAAATCGCGACCCCCAGGCCCGCCGACTCGTCACCATCGTCTTCGTACGTATGTAGAACATAGGAAATGTCGGCGCTTTCCAGCTCGCGCATCGCATTGGTTTTTGGCGTCTTTACAGCCTTTGCCATGACATATCCTTTCCCTCGCATTCGGACGCAAGGATTAAGTATATGTCCAATTCGGCTGCATACGTCACTTCGACACAGCAAGCGCCATCGAATCACAAGGAGTCGATGGCGCCCATAAACTGAATCGCCTATTTATTGAGCATCAAGTTGAGCCTGACGCTCCCGGTCACGCCTGAGCAACGGCGCCAAAAACTTGCCCGTATAACTCTGCGGACAGTCCGCAACCTGCTCCGGTGTGCCCGAAACCACGACGGTTCCGCCGCCGTTACCGCCCTCGGGGCCCATATCGATCAGGCGGTCGGCAACCTTGATGACATCAAGGTTGTGTTCAATCACCAGCACCGTGTTGCCCGCATCGACCAAGCGCTGCAGCACATCGAGCAGTTGGCGGACGTCCTCAAAATGAAGGCCGGTCGTCGGCTCGTCCAAAATATAGAACGTCTTGCCCGTCTGGCGTCGATGAAGCTCCTTGGCGAGCTTCACACGCTGCGCCTCGCCGCCCGAGAGCGTCGTGGCGGGCTGGCCCAGGCTCACGTAGCCCAAGCCTACATCGTACAGCGTCTGGAGCTTGCGCTTAATCTGCGGGATATTCCCAAAGAAGGCCAGCGCCTCGGTGACGCTCATGTCGAGCACGTCAGAGATGGTCTTACCACGGTAGGTGACCTCAAGCGTCTCGCGGTTATAGCGTTTGCCGCCGCAGACCTCACAGGGGACATAGATATCGGGAAGGAAGTGCATCTCGATCTTAATTTGTCCGTCGCCCTTGCATGCTTCGCAGCGACCGCCGCTCACGTTAAAGGAGAAACGTCCCGGCGAGTAGCCGCGCGCCTTCGACTCCGGCGTACTCGCAAACAGCGCGCGAAGATCATCCCACAGGCCAATGTACGTAGCAGGGTTGGAACGCGGCGTGCGGCCAATCGGCGACTGGTCGATATCGATAACCTTATCGATACACTCGATGCCCTCGATTTTCTTATACGGACCCACAGGGCGCGTCGAACGGTGAATGGCATTCGTAAGGGCAGGCGCAATGGTGTCGGTAACCAGGGAGCTCTTGCCCGATCCCGACACGCCGGTAACAACCGTAAGCGTACCAAACTCGATCTTGGCGGTAACGTTTTTGAGGTTGTTGGCGCGGGCGCCCGTGATCTTAAGGCAGCCACGACCGGGCTTGCGGCGTTCATCGGGAACCCGAATCATTCGCTTGCCGGTCAGGTAAGCACCCGTCATCGAATCGGGGCACGCCATGATATCGGCAGGCGTTCCCGCGGCGACCACGTGTCCGCCGTTCACGCCCGCGCCGGGGCCCATGTCGATCACATAGTCGGCAGCACGAATCGTATCCTCATCATGCTCGACGACGATGACGGTATTGCCGATATCGCGTAGGCGCTCAAGCGTCTTGATCAGGCGCTCGTTATCGCGCTGATGGAGGCCGATCGACGGCTCGTCCAAAATGTACAGCACACCCATGAGGCCGGCGCCGATCTGCGTTGCCAGGCGAATGCGCTGCGCCTCGCCTCCGGAAAGCGTCGCCGAGGCACGGTCGAGGGTCAGATAGTCGAGTCCAACATCGACCAGAAAGCGCAGGCGCTCCAGGATTTCCTTAACGATGCGCCCGCCGATAAATTGTTGGCGCTCGGTAAGCTCCAAGCCCTCAAAAAACTCGAGCGACTCGCGGCACGATAGACAGCAGACCTCGTAAATGGACTTACCGCCTACGGTAACGGCGAGCATCTCGGGGCGCAGACGAGCACCATGGCAACTCGAGCACGGCTCCTCGCGGATGTACTTCTCCAAGCGCGCCTTGGTGTTCTCATTCGTCGTCTCGGTATAGCGCTCGTACAGGATATTGCGCACGCCCGAGAACTTGGTGTCCCACTGGCTACGGCGCCCATCGAGCTTTTGATAGTCGACCGAAATCTTCTGGTCGCCCATGCCGTCTAAAAACGCGCGACGCACCCGCGGAGGCAGATCCTCCCACGGCGTATCGACGCTCACCTTAAAGTGTTTGCAGACCGCAGCGAAAATCTGCGGATAGTAGTTAGAGTTGCCAAACAGGCTGCCAAAAACCCCGTCGGCGATCGACTTCGAGGGGTCTTCGATTAGGGCCTCGGCATCGACCGTCTTCTTAAAGCCCAGGCCATCGCACTCGGGGCACGCGCCATAGGGCGCGTTGAACGAGAAATCACGCGGCTGCAGGTCATCGATGGAGTGCCCATGCTCCGGGCACGCTAACGCCAGCGAATACTCCAGCAACTCGCCTTCGGTCCCCTCGGGAGCGTCGCGGTCGGGCAGCAAGTATACGTTCACATTGCCGTGCGCCAGCGCGGTCGCCTGTTCAACGGACTCGGCAATACGGCCCAGCGAGTTCTCGCGAATCACGATGCGGTCGACCACGACCTCGATATCGTGTTTGAATTTCTTATCCAAATCGATAGAGTCATCAAGCGAGCGAACCTCGCCGTCGACACGCACGCGGCTAAAGCCCTCGGCGCGAAGGTCCTCAAACAGTTTGGTGTACTCGCCTTTTCGCCCGCGCACCACCGGTGCCAGCACAAACGCACGACGACCCTCTCCCGCCGCCAGGACCTTATCGGCGACCTGGTCGGTGGTTTGGCGCTCGATAACCCGACCGCACTCGGGGCAGTGCGGCGTACCGACGCGAGCAAACAGCAGTCGCAGGTAGTCATAAATCTCGGTTACGGTGCCCACCGTCGAGCGCGGGTTCTTGGATGTCGTCTTTTGATCAATTGAGACAGCCGGCGAAAGGCCGTCGATTGAATCCAAGTCGGGTTTGTCCATCTGGCCCAAGAACTGGCGCGCATAACTCGAAAGGCTCTCGACGTATCGACGCTGGCCCTCGGCATAAATAGTGTCGAATGCCAGCGAACTCTTGCCCGAGCCAGAAAGACCGGTAATGACCACGAGTTGGTCACGCGGAATGGAAACATCGATATCACGGAGGCTGTGCTCACGAGCGCCGCGAATAACGATAGAAGAATCAGACATGGAAGCTCCTTGCCTCCTATTGCATCGAATCATACTGCCGATGAGTTTAGCGCACTCGACGCGCACAGATGTTCGTAATACAAGATTCGCAGACCTTTAGCTTTGCGTATCGGGTGCTTTGTTTCTCGAAATGCCGTGGAAAGGTTACAGTAATCTACTACTGAACTTAATTTGCTGTAACAGAGGAACGTCCATGACCGAAGATATCCCCCTTGAAATCACTTCGAGCGACATGGCCAATCTGCCCATATTCATCGCCGTCCTTATCGTGGCCGCCGTCGTCGTGCGCGTGTATTTTTCAATCAAACGCAACGAAAAGCCACCCATTGCCCGCGTCTTTTGGTGCGCGACGCTCCTCATCCCGCTCGGCGTGGTAGCTGCATGGGTTACGAATCAATTGCTCGTAAATGAGGGCAGCTCCCTATGGGTCCTTTCTTATTCGGCGCTCGGTGCTGCCGCCGTCATGCTTCTTGTCGAGCCCTTGGTTTCGGGACTTATCGACCAAACCGACCTTGCGACGGGAACGGTTGCCTGTATTTGCCGTGACATCCTTGTCATCGCCGCTGTTTCAGCGCTCTCGTTCGTTTCACTCGAAATTGCCTGCAACGAAACGTTCTATCGCATTCCCGCCAACTCATTCGGGTTTTCCGTCGGGCTGCTCGCGACGGTTCTGCTCTCCCTTTATTTGGTGGGGCAGCGCCATGGAGGCGTCATGGCCCTCGTGCCCGTCGTCTGTTGCATCCTTGGCATTGCCGAGCACTTCGTCATAACGTTTAAAGGCGAAGCCATCCTGCCAAGCGATATCTTGGCCCTTGGCACCGCAATGGAAGTGAGCGAGGGATACGAGTTTACCTTTACCGCCGGAATCGTAACCTCTCTCGCCCTGCTGGAGATTTCCCTGGGGCTTCTTTCGCTCATCCGACCGCGAAAGCTCCGTACGCCCACCCATGTCTTCCCCGCTATCGCCGCTAACCTCTGTGCTTTTCTGCTAGTGACCGTTGTGGGGCTCTCAGGCTTTTCCAACATCGACTTGGAGCAGGCGCTGGATTTTGGATTTGACCGTTGGCAGCCCATCACCACGTATGCGTCTCAGGGTTTTATCACTTCGTTCACCGAAATGGTCAACGAGTTGCCCATTGAGAAGCCCGAAGACTATACGCCCGATGAGGCGCAGAGCATCGAGCAGGAGCTCGCCGCCGTCTACGACAGCACATATGGCTCGAGCGAACAGCGCGCGGCGGCCGTTGCCCAGTTCAATGAAATCAAGCCGACGATTGTTGCCGTCATGAACGAGAGTTTTAGCGACCTTTCGTGCTTTGAGCAGCTCCAGGCGGCCGGGTACTCCGGCCCCGCATTCTACAACTCGCTTCCCGACACACTTGTTCGCGGCACCATGCTCGCTTCGGTCGCCGGTGGCGGAACGGCGAACTCCGAATTCGAATTTTTGACCGGAGCGACAACGGCCTTTGTCGGATTAGGCAAAATCCCCTATCAGCTGTATCAGATGAATGGCGTCAACAGCCTGGCAAAGGACCTTAAAGAGCTTGGGTATACCACTACCGCTATGCACCCGCAAAACCCCGTCAACTACCATCGAGATAAAATCTATCAGCAGCTTGGCTTTGGAGACTTTCTTTCAATCGGCGATTTCGAAGGTGCGCCCTATTACCATGCCGGCGTATGCGACTACGCCACCTACGACAAGATACTCGACCTGCTCAGAACCGACGAAGCCCCGCAGTTCATCTTAGACGTCACGATGCAAAATCACGGCGGCTACGACTATGGCACCGTTCCCGCCGAAGAGCTGACAAACTATTGGGTCGAGGGAGCCAGTGAGGGTGCCAACAGCGCGCTCAACACCTATCTCACCTGCATCAACGCATCCGACCGGGACCTCGAGTACTTTATCAACGAGCTCCGCAATATCGGCAGACCGGTTGTTCTTGTCTTTTTTGGCGACCATCAGCCGAGCGCCGCAACGACTCTCAACGATGAGCTGTACCCTCAGGAAGATACGGCAAGCCACGCTTTCCGTATCTATCAGTCGACATATCTCGTCTGGGCTAACTATGAGATCGCCGGCAATACCGAGCTCAACGTCTACGACACCGTCGGGGCAAACGAGATTGCAGCCATTACCCTTAATAAGATCGGCGCCCCGCTCACCAATTACCAAAAGGCCCTGCTTGCGACAAGGTCAGATGTGCCCACCATCAATGTCGCCGGCTATCTCGGTGCCGACGGGCTGCGCTACGACTTGGAATCGGAAGACAGCCCATACGCCTCGACGATCGACAAGCTGCAGCGCATGCAGTACCTCGAGTTCGCCAGCAAAGTTCAGTAAGCCCGCCCATTCGCTTGGGCCCATCATATTGCAAGCGCACTCGGCCCAAATGCATCGCAAATGACTCCCGCTCGCAAACGAGGGTACAATGACGCTCGTGCCACATCGCGGGGCCCCGGCCCCAGCATATACAAAGGAGTCATACATGGGTTGCGAACACGCACAGGCCGCCGGCGGACAAACGTCGCCATCGCAATTTGAGGAGAACACGCTGTCCGAGGTCAAGCGCGTCATCGCCGTGCTTTCCGGCAAGGGCGGTGTCGGCAAGTCGTTTGTCACCGGCGCCATCGCCACCGAGCTTGCCCGTCACGGCCACAAGGTCGGCGTCCTCGATGCCGACATCACCGGTCCCTCTATCCCCAAGATGTTCGGTATGAGCGGACGCCACGTCCATGCCCTTGGCAACCTTATGCTGCCCGAAATCTCCGAGCACGGCGTCAAGGTCATGAGCTCCAACCTGCTGCTCCAAAACGAGACCGACCCCGTCCTTTGGCGCGGTCCGGTCATCGCAGGCGCCATTAGGCAGTTCTGGAGCGAGACCTCGTGGGGCCCCATCGACTACCTGCTGGTCGACATGCCTCCGGGAACAGGCGACGTCGCGCTCACCGTCTTCCAGTCGCTGCCGGTCGACGGCATCGTCATCGTCACGAGCCCGCAGGATCTGGTCTCGATGATCGTCGCCAAGGCGGTCAACATGGCCGAGAAGATGAACGTCCCCATTCTGGGCATTGTCGAGAACATGAGCTATATTGAGTGCCCCGACTGCGGCAAGAAGATCGAGGTCTTTGGCAAGAGCAAGCTCCCCGAGGTCGCAGAGCGCTATAACCTCGACATCTTGGGCCAGCTTCCCATTAATCCGGCACTCGCCGAGGCCTGCGATAAGGGCGAGGTCGAGACCGCGCTGCCCGATGGCATGTTGCCCAAGGCAGTCTCTGCCGTCGAGGCTATTACCCCGCACGAGACCGACGAGGCCTAAGTGAACGCGAGCGCCCTCTATGACGTCTTGGTAATCGGCGGCGGGGCTTCAGGCCTCTTCTTGCCACGGGCCGGCGTCCTGCCCCCCCCGCCCCCCGCCATTACGGCCGCACGCGCTGGCAAAAGCGTCTGCATCGTTGAGCGCGATGTCGCCTGCGGCCTCAAGCTCCTTGCGACCGGTAACGGCCGTTGCAACCTCTCCAACGAATCGATTGATCCTCAGCGGTATAACCACCCCGCATTCGTCGAATCCGTCATGGGCCCCCAGCCCGAACAAGAGCTTATGGGTTTCTTCTCCTCGCTGGGCATCATGACAACCTCCGAGGAAGGCCGGCTGTACCCGCGCTCCCTTCGCGCCGAATCGGTGCGCGACGCACTTCTCAACGCTTGCGACCGCCTAGGTATCACCTTAATCTGCGGAGCCAACGTTGCCTCGGCGTACAAAGCTTCTGAAGGCTGGGCACTCCAAATAGACCGTCCAGCGCGGGCGCTCAAGGCAAAAAAGCACGACGACCGAAAATCGGAGCTCCGCTCGCTTCGGAAGGCGCTCGCCGATGTCCCTCGCAAGAACGAGGCCCTGCAGGCACATGCCGTAATTATCGCTACGGGCGGCAACCCCACCGGTATCGCCGATACGTTTCGCCTTCCCCTCACTTCGCTGCGCCCCATCCTCTGCCCCGTATCGGCAACGGTCGTTGGCGATCGAGCGGCACTCAAGACGTTGGACGGCCTGCGCGTCCGCGCCTGCTTGACGCTCGCCCGCAATCATAATGAGCTCTGGCACGAAGACGGTGAAGTGCTGTTTCGAACCTTCGGTATCTCGGGCGTCGCTGTCTTCAACCTCTCTCGTCGTATCCAGCACGGCGATACGATCCTGCTCGACGTTTTCCCCGACCTCTCCAAAGACGAGCTGCTCGATACGCTCAACCGACGCGTTGAACTGCTCGGCCGCTTTTCACCCCGCGATCCCCGTTGGCTCGACGGCATGCTCGCCCCGCAACTCTCCCGCGTCGTCTGCACAGCGTTCGAGCAGTGCCATCCAGGCTCCAACGATGTCATCCATCTGGTCTCGATCCTCAAGCACTTTAAGCTGTTTGCCGAGGGGACGACCGATGAGCGCTCGGCGCAGGTCACGCGTGGTGGCGTATCTGTCGAGAGCATCTCAACACCCAGTCTACGCGCGCGCAGCGTTGTCGACGCCCCGCTTTACGTCTGCGGCGAAGCGCTCGACATCGACGCCGATTGCGGAGGCTTTAACCTTGCGTGGGCCTGGCTCTCGGGCATTCGCGCTGCAAGCAGCCTGTAGCCGCGCAGTCTATAATCAAAAACGCATTCGGGCCGTCTGGGATACCGGACGGCCTCTTTCTTGCCTCTAAGGAGACCTCGATGATCGAAATCACCCAAGTCAACGCGTCGCTCGATGAAGCCGGCGATGAAAATGCCTGTCTCATTGTTGGCAAGCGAGTCGCCAAGCGCGTCCTACGTTGCAAGGACTCCGAGATCAAGTCCATCGAGCTCCACCGCAAGTCAATCGACGCTCGCAAAAAACGAGACGTCCATTTTATCCTGAGCTTTCGTGTTGAGCTGACTAGTCCCCACCTCGAGCGAGAAGCGGTCGACAGCGTTGCCGAGCGTGACCGCTCGCGCGTACGCGCGATAGAAGACGATGAGCCTTCATTCCCCTCCCCCGCCTCCGACGCACCTCAAGAACGCCCTGTCGTTGTCGGCGCCGGATGCGCCGGCCTTTTCGCTGCGCTTACGCTCGCCGAAGCAGGTCTTAAGCCCTTGCTCATCGAGCGCGGCGACCCGGCATTTCGCCGCTCGCGGGCGATCGACCTCTTTCTAAAGGAGCGCATCCTCGACCCCGAGAGCAATATCCAGTTTGGCCTGGGCGGCGCGGGGACTTTCTCGGACGGCAAGCTCAATACGGGAACCAAAAATCCCGCCCATCGCCTTATCCTCGAAACCTTCGTCGAGGCGGGTGCGCCCCGCGATATTCTGTGGGATGCCAAGCCGCACATTGGCTCCGACATCCTTCCCACGGTTGTCACCGCTATATCCCAGCGCATCGAGCAGCTCGGAGGTGTCGTCCGTTATCGAACGAAGCTCGTCGACATTCGCATCGACGCGTCTGGCGCCATCACCGGTATTGATGTCCAATCGTCCCAAAACGCCGCTTACGAGTCAATCGAGACAAAGCACCTCATCCTCGCCTGCGGGCATTCTGCTCGCGATATTTTTGAGCTCCTTAAGGACCGCAACGTGGCCCTCGCACAAAAGACCTTTGCCATGGGCGTTCGCATCGAGCATCCGCAACGCGACATCGACCGAGCCCAATATGGAGCCTCGGCGGGACATCCAGCGCTCGGGGCGGCCCCCTACAAACTTGTTGCCCATCTTCCCAACGGCCGCAGCGTGTTCTCGTTTTGCATGTGCCCCGGCGGACAGGTTGTCGCCGCCTCTTCCGAGCAGGGCCACCTGTGCGTCAACGGCGCCAGCCTCAATGCCCGCGACGGACGCAACGCAAACGCCGCCCTGCTCGTTAACGTCACGCCTGAGGACCTTCCCAACGATAACCCGCTCGCCGGCATCGAGCTCCAGCGTGCCTGCGAGGCGGCCGCCTATCGCCTGGGCGGTTCCAACTGGAACGCACCGGCACAACTCGTCGGAGATTTCCTCGCAGGGCGCGCCAGCAAGGCGCCCGGAAAGGTAAAGCCCACCTATCCGCTCGGTGTGACCTGGACGGCAATTGACGAAGCCCTACCGCAGCATATCGTCGAGTCGCTCCGCCTGGGACTTCCCCTACTCGGAAAAAAGCTACGAGGCTACGACCGTCCCGATGCCGTTCTTACCGGCGTGGAGACTCGTTCGAGCTCACCGGTCACTGTCACCCGAGACCGAACGTGCCATGCCGTGTCGACCCCGGGCCTCTACCCTTGTGGTGAGGGAGCTGGATATGCCGGCGGCATCATGAGCGCGGCCACCGACGGCATTCGTTGTGCCGAAGCCCTGATCGCAGACCTCTAACGCACGAATTCCAGCGCGCAAAAGACATAGGCCCCGAGCTCCACAGGGAACTCGGGGCCTGTTCGCTATTTCTTAAACCGTGCACCCTGGCGTTTTCTGCCCGATGCGAAAGTGGAACCCTTGCGGGCCTGCGAACGTAAGCGCTCGATCGTCTCGTCCTCAGACGCACCCTCGAGCATCGCCCGAATCTGAACGACGGCATCGCGCAGGCGCGCCGCCTCCTCAAAGTCCATGGCGGCAGAAGCGTTACGCATATCCTCTTCCATGGTTTCGACGATCCGGACAAGCTCGTCATGCGGTAGCTCTTCCAACTGTTCCGCAAGTGTCTGCTCGGGTGCCACCGTTTCCGGCACGCCGCCCTCGCCCGACTCATCGGGCGTATAGAATGCGCCATGACCAAGAGAGTCGCCCTTCGAGCGTCCCTTCGAGCCCACGGTCTTTTCGGCCTCGGCAATAAAGCTTGAGATGTCGTTGATGGCCTTGCGCACTGTCTTGGGCACAATGCCATGTTCTTCGTTATATGCCATCTGAATCTCGCGACGGCGCTGCGTCTCCTCGATGGCCTCTTTCATCGAATCGGTCACAACGTCTGCATACATGATGACCTCGCCATCGGCGTTACGGGCCGCACGGCCAATCGTCTGAATCAGCGAACGGCGGTTGCGCAAGAAGCCTTCCTTATCGGCATCGAGAATTGCCACCAGTGAGACCTCGGGAAGATCCAAGCCCTCGCGAAGCAGGTTGATGCCAACGAGAACATCGATCTTGCCCTCGCGCAGCGTTCGCAGGATCTCGACACGGTCCATTGTCGCCGTATCAGAGTGCATGTAATTGACCTTAATGCCCGCATCAAGTAGATGGTCGGTCAGGTCCTCGGCCATGCGCTTGGTCAACGTGGTCACCAGCACGCGCTCCTTGCGGGCAACGCGCTCGCGAATCTCGTCCTCAAGATCGTCAATCTGGCCTCGGACCGGACGAACGTCGATCTTGGGATCGAGCAGACCGGTCGGCCGAATAATCTGCTCAACGTCGTTCTGGCTAACCCGCAGCTCATAGTCGCCCGGCGTGGCCGAAACATAGATAAACTGGGGGATCCTTGCCTCAAACTCATCGAAACGAAGCGGGCGGTTATCGAGCGCCGAGGGCAGGCGAAAACCGTGCTCCACCAACGTCACCTTACGCGAGCGGTCACCTTCGTGCATGCCGCGAATCTGCGGCACCGTCACATGGCTCTCATCGATGATGCAGAGCATATCCTTGGGAAAGTAATCGATCAGGGTAAACGGCGGCTCGCCCGGCTTGCGACCGTCCAGATGACGCGAGTAGTTCTCGATGCCGTTGCAAAAGCCCATCGTCTCGAGCATCTCAAGATCATAATCGGTACGCTGCTGCAGACGCTGCGCCTCGAGCAACTTGTCGGTCGCCTTGAGCTCCGCCACGCGCTTCTCGCACTCTTCGCTGATCGATTTCAGAGCCGCCTTGACCTTCGGCTTCTCGGTCACGTAGTGCGATGCCGGCCATACGGGGATGGCCTCGTACTCACGCAGCATCTCACCGGTGACCTCATCGATCTCGGCAATCAGCTCGACCTCGTCGCCAAAGAACTCAAACCGCAACGGATGCTCGGCATAAGGCGGATACACGTCGACAACATCGCCGCGCACGCGGAACGTGCCGCGTGCCAGGTCATAGTCATTGCGATCATATTGAATGTCGATAAGTGCATGGATAAAGTCATCGCGCTCGAGCGGCACCTTCTTGTCGACGTTCGGGGCTAGGCCCGCATAGTCCTCAGGAGAGCCAATGCCATAGATACACGAGACCGATGCGACGACGATCACATCTCGTCGAGAGAGCAGCGATGCGGTCGCCTGATGGCGCAGCATCTCGACCTCTTCGTTAATCGATGAGTCTTTCTCGATATATGTATCGCTTTGCGGCACATACGCCTCGGGCTGATAGTAGTCGTAGTACGAGACGAAGTAGACCACAGCGTTATTGGGAAAGAACTCTTTGAGCTCGCTCGCAAGCTGAGCGGCAAGCGTTTTATTCGGAGCCATGACCAGCGTCGGCTTTCCCAGGGCCTCAATAGTCTTTGCCATCGTGAAGGTCTTGCCCGAACCAGTCACGCCCAGCAAAACCTGATAGCGGTCTCCGTCCCTCACACCCTGCACAAGCGACTCAATGGCTTTAGGCTGAGAGCCTGCAGGGTCATAGGGAGACACGACCTTAAACGGCACGTCAGAGCCTTCAACGCCAAAGCGCTTAAGTTCACCGCCAACGCGTTCTACTTCAAATTCCGCCATGGATACTCCTAACTCATATCTCTGCAGTATACGCAGGCGGCAGGCATAGTCCTATACGAACCGATCGGGATAGAGGGTCTTGTAGCGAACCCAGGCATTATTGACACGAATCAGATACGCCTGCGTCTCGGGAAAGGTGATTGCATTATGAAGCGACGTACTCTGCTGCGCCCATCCGTCGACATTGCCCATGCCAGCGTTATAGGCGGCAATGGCACTGTCAGTCGACCCGTTAAAATACGCTAGAAGATACGAAAGATACGCACAGCCAAACTCGATATTCGTAGCCGGATCGTTAAGGTTGTCGGCCGAATACTCGCCACCGTCGACAAGGCCCTTGGCGATCATATCCTGGGCAGTCTCGGGCATCAGCTGCATCAATCCCTGAGCACCTTGATTCGACTCGGCCTCGGGATCCCAATTCGATTCAGACTTAATGACAGCGCACACCAAATACGGATCCAGATTATGCGAAATGCTGGATTGCTTTACATACGCCTCGTAGTCAATCGGATACAGCGGTTTAAAGAAAGCAGCAGGAGCATACGAGTAAACGAATGAGATAAGGCCGAAGACAAAAACGGCAGCCAGCGGTATAAGGCGATACCAAGTAAGGAAACGTGTCTTAGGCATCGGCCTCCTCCTTATCCACAACATCCCCGAACCCATGGCGCGCAAGCCATGCATCCAGTTGTTCAAAGAGCGAGTTATCGCCTGCCGCATTATCAATAACCGTTGTAGCAAGATTGCACAGCGCAGACTCATCGGGCTGACAAGCAGAACGGGCATCGAAATCAGATGGCTCCATGCCTCGTTGAATAGCACGCTCGCGACGAACTGACAAAGGAGCGCTGATGACCAGAATTTCATCAGCCAAGCCAAATGCATCCTCAAAACCAGTCGGAGCAGAAACCTCGACTACCGCAAAGGGATAACGGAGAGATGAAACCGTACAACAAACCGGATCGAGAATCCTAAGCGAAAGCTGTTCAATCAGAACGGGATGCACGATGCCATTGAGCCGTGCGACCGAATCAGGAGAAGCGAAAGCTCGAGAAGCGAGGATGCTGCGGCGAATGCCGCCTACTTCATCCAAAATGTCCCAACCGAATTCATCCGCAAGAGCGTTAACGATATCAGAGCCCGGCACATACAGCGATTTTGCAAGCTCATCCAGATCGATAAGCATAGCGCCACGAGATTCGAAATAGCGGCAGGCAGTCGACTTACCCGAAGCAATATTGCCCAAGACAAATACGGTAAACATCAAGCCCTCCCTAACGCCAATGCGAGTAATTATCGCTCAAATACACTAGAAGGACTCAAAATACAGCCAAACAGTAAGAGCGCATACGGGGGAGCTAGGTCTCAAAGCACAACGTGTATATAACGCAAAAAAGGGGGAGGCCGCGAGGCCTCCCCCTTCTTCAAGTCATCAGACGGCTCGGTGCCGTCCACCGGTCAGCGGCGCCCTGGCCTCCCACGGGCTGGCCCCGCAGTACTCTCGGCGCGATGGGGCTTAGCTTCCGGGTTCGGAACGGGACCGGGCGTGCCCCCCATGCTCTGGCCGCTGACCGGTGGGCGGCGCCCACCGTTACGGTGTCCGGTGTCTACTCACGTGCCCTGGGGGCCGCATGGCGCATAGGAAAGGTGACTCGGGGGCATCCTCGTGCCCGGACCGCGCGCATGAGCGCTGGGTCCCGCGGGCCGCGAGGTGCGGTTCCGGAAGAGCTCGGGCGATTAGTGCGGCTCGGCTGAGGACGTCGCCGTCCTTGCACCTGCCGTCTATCGACCAGGTAGTCTACCTGGGCCCTTACCGGAAGGAGAACTAATCCCTGGAACGGCTTCCCGCTTAGATGCCTTCAGCGGTTATCCGCGCCGCACGCGGCTACCCGGCCGTGCCGTTGGTCGACAACCGGTTCACCGGAGGTGCGTCCACCCCGGTCCTCTCGTACTGGGGGCAGCCTCCATCGATTCTCCTGCGCCCACGGAGGATAGGGACCGAACTGTCTCACGACGTTCTGAACCCAGCTCGCGTACCGCTTTAAACGGCGAACAGCCGTACCCTTGGGACCTGCTCCAGCCCCAGGATGCGATGAGCCGACATCGAGGTGCCAAACCTTGCCGTCGATGTGGACTCTTGGGCAAGATCAGCCTGTTATCCCCGGAGTACCTTTTATCCGTTGAGCGACGGCCCACCCACTCGGGGCCGCCGGATCACTAGAGCCTGCTTTCGCACCTGCTCGGCTTGTGGGCCTCGCAGTCAAGCCCGCTTGTACTCTTGCATTCAAAAGGACGGTTGCCGACCGTCCCGAGCGGACCTTCGCGCGCCTCCGTTACCCTTTAGGAGGCGACCGCCCCAGTCAAACTGCCCGCCTGGCACGGTCCCCGAGCCGGTTGACGGCCTCGGGTTAGGACGCCGGTCGCGCGAGGGCAGTATTCCAAGGGCGGCTCCCCGGGGGCTGGCGCCTCCGGATCGATGCCTCCTGCCTATCCTCTACACGCGGGACCAGCGGCCAATGCCAAGCTGCAGTGAAGGTTCACGGGGTCTTTCCGTCCTTCCGCGGGTAAGTCGCATCTTCACGACCAGTGCAATTTCACCGGGTCCATGGTCGAGACAGCGCCCAAGTCGTTGCGCCTTTCGTGCAGGTCGGAACTTACCCGACAAGGAATTTCGCTACCTTAGGACCGTTATAGTTACGGCCGCCGTTTACCGGGGCTTGGCTTCGGGGCTTCGCCTTGCGGCTAACTCCTCCGCGTGACCTTCCGGCACCGGGCAGGCGTCAGACCCTATACGTCGCCTTGCGGCTTCTGCAGAGTCCTGTGTTTTTGGTAAACAGTCGCTTGGGCCTCTCCACTGCGGCCCGCCTCCGCTCCCGGAGCAAGTCCGTTCACGTACGCGCGGGCACCCCTTCTCCCGAAGTTACGGGGCCATTGTGCCGAGTTCCTTGACCATGGTTGACCCGATCGCCTCGGTATGTTCTACCCACCCACCTGTGTCGGTTTGCGGTACGGGCGCGCACGCGCCTGCCTAGGGGTTTTTCTAGGGACCTCGGGCTCACTCGCTTCGCTCAGTCGCTTCGTCCGGAGCCTCGCCCTCGTGCGGACCGGATTTCCCTGGTCCGCGGGCCGCGCTCCATCACGGGGACGTCCAGAACCCCGCCGAGCCACCCCCATCCGTCGCCCCGTCGGTCGTAGCGCCGCGTGCGCGGTGCAGGAATGTCTGCCTGCTGCGCGTCGGCTACGCCTCCCGGCCTCGCCTTAGCCCCCGACTGACCCTGGGAGGATTAGCCTTGCCCAGGAAACCTCGGGTTCACGGCGGACGAGTTACTCTCTCGTCTCTCGCTACTCATGCCAGCATTCTCACTCCCATGCGCTCCACCGCCGGTCGCCCGGCGGCTTCACCGCCCATGGGAAGCTCCCCTACCGATTCTATATAGATAAAATCCCGCCGCTTCGGTGTCCAGCTTAGCCCCGTGTATTGTCGGCGCATGTCCACTCGACCAGTGAGCTGTTACGCACTCTTTGAATGCATGGCTGCTTCTAAGCCAACATCCTGGTTGTCTGGGCGGACGCACATCCTTTGCCACTCGGCTGGAACTTGGGGACCTTAGCGGGCGGTCCGGGCTGTTTCCCTCTCGAGCACACAGCTTAGCCCACATGCTCTGACTGCCGCGCTCTGGGCCGCCGGCATTCGGAGTTCGGTTGGATTCGGTAGGCGGCGAAGCCCCCTCGTCCATCCGGTGCTCTACCTCCGGCGGTGAACGCGCGAC
Organism: uncultured Collinsella sp.; assembly: GCA_900542235.1. Taxonomy (GTDB): domain Bacteria; phylum Actinomycetota; class Coriobacteriia; order Coriobacteriales; family Coriobacteriaceae; genus Collinsella. The sequence continues at coordinate 1,680 of UQNB01000007.1, read as the reverse complement.
GCTAGCCCTAAAGCTATTTCGGGGAGAACGAGATATCTCCGGGTTTGATTGGCCTTTCACCCCTATCCGCAGGTCATCGCCGCCGTTTTCAACCGACGTGCGTTCGGCCCTCCACGGGGTCTTACCCCCGCTTCAGCCTGCCCACGGATAGCTCACCCGGCTTCGCGTCCGCGGCGCGGGACTCAAGTCGCCCTGTTAAGGCTCGCTTTCGCTCCGGCTCCCTTTCGGTTAACCTCGCCCCGCGCCAGCGACTCGCTGGCTCATTCTACAAAAGGCACGCCGTCACACCATAAAGGTGCTCCGACTGCTCGTGGGCGCACGGTTTCAGGTACTGTTTCACTCCCCTCCCGGGGTGCTTTTCACCTTTCCCTCACGGTACTGGTGCGCTATCGGTCACAGGGTAGTACTCAGGCTTGGATGGTGGTCCACCCAGGTTCGGACCGGGTTTCACGTGCCCGGCCCTACTCAGGGACCGCGTCGCGCCGTCCGGTCTGGGTTCGCGTACGGGGCTGTCACCCGCTGCGGCCGGCCCTCCCATGCCGTTCCGCTCCCCAGCCGGACCTGCGCCCGGGGGCGGCAGCCCCCGGATGCGCGGCCCTGCAACCCCGACGGCGGAACCCCTGCCGGGTACGCCCGCTCGTCGGTTTGGCCATCGGTCCCCTTTCGCTCGCCGCTACTCGGGGAGTCTCGAGATTGATTTCCTCTCCTCCGGGTACTTAGATGTTTCAGTTCCCCGGGTTGTCCTCCCGGCCCCTATGTGTTCAGGGCCGGGATATCCGTACTGCTACGGATGGGTTCGCCCATTCGGAGACCCCCGGGTCGAAGGATGTGTGCTCCTCGCCGGGGATTATCGCAGCTTGCCGCGTCCTTCATCGGCTCCCTGTGCCAAGGCATCCGCCGTGCGCCCGTGGTATCTTGCGGGACCGCTCCCGGGCCCGCGGGATATCCACGTGTCGCTAATTAAGTCAATTAATCGATATCATGAATAGCGCTCGTATGTCGCAATTCGGGTATCTCATACCGCGGCACAGTAGTTGACTGTGCTCGCGATCAGATGCTCCTCACTCATATATAAGTGAATTCTTCTTGTTTGGATCGGATGAATGATTGCTATCATTCTGTCTGATAAATCGCAGAAAAGAATCGAGTCTGGAAGAATGATCTTCCATCTCTCTCCTATCGCTATGCGGCTCTCAAGGTACGCGGGTGCGACCCCGGGGACCGGGTGCTGCGGGGACTTCATCGCGGGCGACATCCACCGGACGGGCTCCTGCCCTCCATTCGAGTTAAAGTATGTCTCTCTAAGAATGTATCTCCCTAGAAAGGAGGTGATCCAGCCGCACCTTCCGGTACGGCTACCTTGTTACGACTTCACCCCCCTCACCCTCCACACCTTCGGCGCCTCCCCCCTCTCGGTTGGGCCGGCGACTTCGGGTGCAGACGACTCGGGTGGTGTGACGGGCGGTGTGTACAAGGCCCGGGAACGCATTCACCGCGGCATGCTGATCCGCGATTACTAGCAACTCCGACTTCATGGGGGCGGGTTGCAGCCCCCAATCCGAACTGGGGCCGGCTTTCCGGGATCCGCTCCCCCTCGCGGGGTGGCATCCCTCTGTACCGGCCATTGTAGCACGTGTGCAGCCCAGGGCATAAGGGGCATGATGACTTGACGTCGTCCCC
>UQNB01000006.1 GCA_900542235.1 uncultured Collinsella sp. | reverse complement strand
GGGTGTAGCCGGTGGCGTGGCTGGGGTCGGCGACGACGGGCAGGTGCGACAGGTGGTGCAGCACCGGCACGGCGTTAAGGTCGAAGGTGTTGCGGGTGCGGGTCTCGAAGGTGCGGATACCGCGCTCGCACAGGATGACGTTGTCGTTGCCCTCGCTCATGATGTACTCGGCTGCCATAAGCAGCTCGTCGATCGTGCCGGACATGCCGCGCTTGAGCAGAATCGGGGTTTGGGTCTTGCCGACCTCCTTGAGCAGGGGGAAGTTCTGGGCGTTGCGGGCGCCGATCTGCATGACGTCAATCTTCTTGTCCAAGAAGACCTGCACGTCGCGTGGATCCATGATCTCGGTGACGATCGGCATGTCGAGCTCGGCAGACGCCTCGCACAGCAGGTCGAGGCCGGCGGGGCCCATGCCCTGGTAGGCGTAGGGGGAGGTGCGGGGCTTGTAGGCACCGCCGCGCAGCATCGTGGCGCCGGCGGCCTTCACGCGGCGTGCGATGCGGATGAGGTTCTCGCCCTCGACGGAGCAGGGACCGGCGATGACCTGGAACTGGTCGCCGCCGATCTTGACGCCGTGACCGCAGTCGATGACGGAGTCCTCGGGGTGGAACTTGCGGTTGGCGCGCTTGAACGGCTCGGAGACGCGCTGCACGCGCTCGACGACATCCATGGACTCGAGCAGGAACGGGTCGATCTTGGTCGTATCGCCCACCAGGCCGATAATCGTCTCATTCTCGCCGCGCGAGACATCGGTCTTCAGGCCCTTTTTCTCAATCCAGCTGACGATATGGCCGACGGCCTCGTCGCTGGCGCTCTGCTTTAAAATTGCAATCATGGTGTGCCTCTCACCTCGATGGATAACTTTTGCAAAAACGGCCCGCATCGCGAGCCGTGTATATATGGTGCATGAGAGTTTATACTATCTGACTCGCTTTTGCCTTCTAAAGTGGGCCGTTGCGCCGCGTCTTCCTCGGAATTGCAAAGCTTTTTCTTTTATTTTGATAGCCCGTGGTGCACTTGGGTATAATGCCAAACGTTGGCCCTATTAGCTCAGGGGATTAGAGCGTCTGCCTCCGGAGCAGAAGGCCGTTGGTTCGAATCCAACATGGGGCACCATCGAACGTAAGACCGTCCGAACCTCGCATGGTCCGGGCGGTTTTTCTTATACCGACGCGACGTGATGGGACGTGGTATGGCAGCAACGGATATCGAGCGCGGACTCTCAACCGCCGAGGTCGAGGAGCGTATCGCCGCCGGTAAAATCAACCGCAACATGGAACTCAAGACCAAGTCGGTCAAAGAGCTCATCATCGAGAACCTCTGCACGCTGTTCAATTTGATCAACGTGATCTTGGCTTTCCTGGTCATTTTGACCGGTTCGTTTAAGAATCTGACGTTCCTGTTCGTGGTGTTCTTGAACACCGCTATTGGCGTCATTCAGTCCATGCGTTCCAAGAAGATGGTCGATAAGCTCACGCTGCTGACCTCCAAGAAGGCCATCGCGGTGCGCGACGGCGCTGAGGTGGAGCTCGACCTGGACCAGATCGTGCTCGACGACATTATCCGCTTGGGGCGCGGTGACCAGATTCCCGCCGACGCCGTGGTGGTTTCGGGCGAGGCGCTCGTGAACGAGAGCCTGCTGACGGGCGAGAGCGACCTTATTAAGAAGCAGCCCGGCTCCGAGCTCATGAGCGGTAGCTTTATCGACTCAGGTCTGCTGCGCGCCCGCGTGATCCATGTCGGCGCCGACAACTACGTGGCCAAAATTAATAACGAGGCCAAGTACGTCAAAAAGGTCAATTCCGAGATCATGAACGCGCTGAACGCCATTGTGCGCTTTGCGAGCATCATCATGATCCCGCTCGGTTTGGCGTTGTTTGCCTCGAGTGTGAGCGAGCTGTGGGATGCCGCGGGAACCCCGGGCGATAGCGCGCTTTCCTGGTGCTTCTCCGAGCTGCTGGCCGGCCGCGTGCCTTCGTCGGCGCTGCTGTCCACGGTGGGCGCCCTGCTGGGCATGATTCCGCAGGGCCTGGTGCTGCTGACCTCGTCGGTGCTCGCCATCGCCACGGTGCGCCTGGCCCGCCGCAAGGTTCTGGCGCAGCAGCTCTACTGCATCGAGACGCTCGCTCGCGTCGACGTACTGTGCCTGGACAAGACGGGCACCATCACGTCGGGTCGCATGGAGGTCGAGGGTACCTATCCGCTGCCGGTTGAGGGCGTTGCCTTGGGCGTGGGGGAGAACGAGGCGGCTGTTCCCGTCGATACCACGGTGCTCGATTTTGCCCTTGCTAACGTCGCGCGTGCGACTTCGGCCGATGCCAACGAGACCTGCCAGGCGCTGCTCAACTATTACGCCGATCGCCCGGTCGAGGTGTCTGAACCGCTGTCGGTCATTCCGTTCTCGTCGTCTAAAAAATGGAGTGGCGCTTCGTTTGCGCAGGGCTCCTACGTAATGGGCGCCGCGCAGTTTGTGCTCTCTGATCGTGTGTTTTCGCAGGTCGAGAACCGTGTCGCCGAGCTTGCCGATACCTGCCGCGTGCTCGTGGTGGCGCGCGTTGACGGCTTTACGCCCGATGGCGATATGGTGGGCGAGGCCGAGCCTGTGGGCTTTGTGACCATCCGCGACGAGATCCGTACCTCGGCGGCCGAGACCATCGGCTACTTTAACGAGCAGGGCGTGACGCTCAACGTGATCAGTGGCGACGACCCGCGTACGGTGTCGTCGATCGCGCGCGTGGTGGGCGTGCCGGGGGCGGACGCTTATGTGGACGCCACGACGCTCGATACGCCGGCCAAGCTCGATGCCGCAGTGGACCGCTACCATGTCTTTGGTCGTGTGACCCCGCAGCAGAAGCGCGAGCTCGTGCAGGCGCTCAAGCGCCGCGAGCACACCGTGGCCATGACAGGCGACGGCGTCAACGACGTGCTGGCGCTCAAGGAGGCCGACTGCTCCGTGGCCATGGCGGCCGGCTCCGATGCCGCGCGTAACGTGGCCGAGATCGTGCTCGTCGACAACGACTTTGCCTCGATGCCCGCCGTGGTGGCCGAGGGCCGTCGCTCCATCAACAACCTGCAGCGTTCGGCTTCGCTGTTCCTGACTAAGACGCTGTTCTCGATGGGCCTGGCGGCGCTGTGCATCGCGCTGCCGCCGTACCCTTTCGAGCCGATTCAGATGACGCTCATCAACTTCTTCTGCATCGGCGCGCCGGGCTTTGTGTTGGGCCTGGAGCCCAACAATGCTCGCGTGAAGGGGTCGTTCCTGACGAACGTGCTCAAGCGGGCACTGCCGGCGTCGATTGCGGTCATTTTGGCCGCGGCGCTCGATATCTTTGTGGCGCGCGTGTTTGGCTTTAGCCAGCTCACGCTGTCTACGATGTGCCTGCTTACGTCGTGCGCGGCGAGCGTCAGCCTGATCTGGCGCATCTCGCAGCCTCTCACGCCCTTACGTGTGGTGCTCTTCGTGTTTGTTGTCGCCGGCATCCTGGTGGGCGTTATCGGATTCCCGGAGCTGCTGTCTATTGCCAACCTGTCGATGGGCCAGATGGTAATCTTGGCTGTCATCGTGGTCTTTACCTGCTCGGTGTTCTTTAAGCTCGCCACGATGATGGATTCGCTCAAGCCGCGTCGTCGTCATGCCGCAACTGGTTTTGGCCGCGGTGTGCGCGTCCACCTGGGTCGCGGTGGCGGCAAGGTGAGCTCGACGGGTTCGACGGCCGAGCGTTTTGCCAAGCGCGTCGCCGCCGACATGGCGCAGCGCCGCGAAGATCGCACCGCTCGCGAGGCCGAGGCCCGCGCACTCGAGGGCGTGGCCCAGGCCCAGCCCAAGAAAAAGGAGGGTAGCGGAGCCAAGCGCTCTCGCGTAACCAAGTCCGCCCAAGGCATCAAAGTCTCGATGCCAAGCAAAAAGAAGAAGTAACTACGCACCCTGCCGATGTTGAATTGGTGCCTTGCTCCTGTGGGGCCGTGGCGATGTTATGCTCTAACCTCGATTGTTTGAATTGCTTCGAAAAGAGGATGCCGTGATCTGCCCGCATTGCCTTAAGACTATCGAGGACGGCGCCTCGTTCTGCCCTTACTGCAACGCCTACGTGGGTCCGGGCGATGGTCCGGAGCACACCGAGTTCGTGTTCTGTGAGGGCTGCGGTGCCCGTCTTTCTCCGCATGATCGTACGTGCCCCAAATGCGGACGCCCCGCTCCGGGTATCCTCTCCGAGGACGCGGCCGCATCCGACCTGGCAGCGGGCCGCACGGCGGGCTTTCCGCGCCTAACGCAAGAGCAGATCGATACCGAGGTGCCTCATGCGCCGACCTCTGCCGCTGCAGTGCTCTCAGACGCCGCCGACCCCAATGAGACCTGCGTGCTGCCAGCTTTCGATAAGGATTTCGGTATCCCCAAGGTCGATATTCCCATGCCCGTTTCCCTGCATGACGATGCTCAAAAACCCAAGCGCAAGGTGCACCCCGACGAGGATGCCTATCACAAGCACAAGCGTCATATTCCCAAGCCGCTTATCGTCATCGCGGTCCTTGCCGTCGTTTGCGGCGGTGCCTATTGGTTCGTGACGACCGATCCCATGGGTGTCATGCCTGGCTTCTACGACCAGTTTGGCCAGGCCGCGCAGACGACCTTCCCCACGCGCCAAAAGGGCGAGGCCACTGAGGACGATACCAAGCAGGACGATTCTGCCGAGGTGGTCCAGGAAGAAACCGTGCTCACCGATGATCAGCTCTATACCAGGCTCGACGGTCTGTATCAGACCATCGTGTCCTACGCTGACGAAGACCAGATCGGCGAGGTCATCGATTCCTTTAACAACGGCTATCTCCGAACGCCGCTGTCCACCCGTCAGGAGCTGTCGCAGAGTGCCTACGCCCTGCGCGACCAGATCAAAAAGACGCAAGATGAGCTTAACAACCTGAAAGTACAGGACGATACGGTCTATGCGGACGACATCGCCCACTTAAAGCAGCTTGCCGAGTGGATGTATGAGCGCGTCGACGTGATCTGCCAGAGCTGGGACATCTCGCTGGCCATTCCCGATGGCGAGTCGATGAGTTCCCACCAAAGCGAGATCCTGGCGCCCATCGCGCAGGGTGGCAACAACGCGCTGAACCAGTACGACGCCAATGTGGGTTCCTGGAAGCCGCAGCAGCGTTTCTAAAATTAGTTCGCCATAGTCGGCATAACCTACGTGCGCAATTGATGTAAGCCCGTGCTTATTGCTACAATTCGTACAAATATGCTTTAAACGCACGAGGAAGGAACCACATGTTTGGTTTTAAGAAAGAGCTCTACACGCCCGAGTATCAGCTTGTCGGCGACGAGTGCGCCGTAATCGAGACGTCGAAGGGTACCATCAAGGTCAAGTTTGACGGCGAGGGCGCTCCCATTCATGTCGCGAACTTCTGCGAGCTTTCCACGATGGGCTTCTATGATGGCCTTAAGTTCCATCGCTATGTGCCCGGTTTTGTCATCCAGGGCGGCGACCCCAATACCCGCGATATGTCCGGCGCCGACGTCGCCGCTGGTCTTGAGGGCCCCGACGGCATGCCCGGTACCGGTGGCCCCGGCTACTGCATCAAGGGCGAGTTTGCCACCAATCCGCGCAACAGCCATGTCGATGGTGCCCTTGCCATGGCACGCTCCATGGACCCCGATTCCGCGGGTTCGCAGTTCTACTTCTGCCTGGGCGCCCAGCATAACCTCGATTCCGGTTACACCGTCTTTGGTACCACGGTCGAGGGTCTCGATGTGATTTCGCAGCTGCGTGCCGGCGACGAGATCGTCCATGTCGAGATCGTTCACGAGTAAAGGGGACTTCCTTGAATAGCCAGCTGATCCAACAGGGCCGCGCCGCTTACCGCGCGGGTGATTTTTCCGCTGCAGCCCAGATGCTTGGGGCGGCAAAGACTCCCGATGAGATTATGGGCGAGGCCGATCACCTTCGTGGCAACGCCTTGATGCACCTGGGCATGTATGCCGAGGCCGCCGAGGCTTATGCTGCCGCCCTCAACGACGGCACCTACGGCAAGCGCGGCGCGCTGCTCACCAACCGCGGCAAGGCGCTCGCCGCCGTGGGCGACTACACGACGGCCGCCCAGGCGTTCTCTGCTGCTACGCAGGATGCTTCCTATGCCACGCCGTTCAAGGCCTATCTGGGCCTGGGCAATGCGCTGTTCCAGTCGGGCGATTATGCCAACGCAGGTACTGCCTTCCGTCAGGCTGCCATCGACGGCGCCAATCCGGCTCCTGCCGCCGCACTCGGCGAGCTCGGTCGTTGCTTCATTAAGCTCGGCCGTCCGGCGGATGCCGTGGAGACCTACCGTACGGCTATCGACTTTGCCGGTCCCCGTGACGACACGCGCGCGCTCAACGCCGGCATGGGTCAGGCGCTTTCTGCCGCCGGCCGTCCCTCCGACGCACTCGACGCCTTTAACGCCGCTACTGCCGATGGCATCTACCAGCTTACCTCCGAGCAGGCCGATGAGCTTGCCCGCGTGCACGATTCGCTTGCCGCGCTGTCTGCCCAGACGGCTATGGCCACGGCTCCGGCGCCTGCGATGGACGCTCCTGCCGTCGATCCGCTCGATCCTACGGGCGCGACCGGTCAGTTTATGCCCGATCCCTCGGACACCGGCTTCTTTACACTGTCAGAGTCCGAGATGGTCCAGCAGGACCGTCAGGATCGTAAGCAGGCCAAGGTCCGTCGTCGCCATCGCCACACGGGTCTCAAAGTCTTCATCGTGCTGCTTCTGCTCATTTTGATTGCTGCGGGCGGTCTGGGCTTTGCCTACACGCGCGGCTTTGGCTTCCCCTCGCAGGAGTCGGTTATCACCGATCTGTTCCAGGCTGCCGGCGACGGTGACACCGCAAAGGCCGAGTCTTGCCTGGCCTCGAGCCTGTCCGAGGACGCCAAGTCGATGATCATCTCCTCGATTCCGCAGGGCGCCACCGTGTCCGTCGAGGGCATGGATCAGTCCATGACCGAGACGACTGCCAAGGTCAAGGCTTCGCTGTCCAAGGGCGGCGAGCAGGAGTACACCGTCAAATTCGTGCGCTCCGACAATCATATCGGCTGGGCCGTTTCCTCGCTCGATATGGATTTCTCGGCTGCTGACAACCAGTAGTGACCTTATGGGATTTAGCTTTGCCCGGCGCTTCACCGCAAGTGAGGTGCCGGGCTTGCGCTAGTATCATGAGCTAGTAGTTTTCCAGCAATCATCCAACACATCAGGAGTTGCGTTGTTTTCTTTGATGGATATGTTCTTCGGTAGCTATGCGGGCGATCTTGCCATCGACCTCGGCACCGCAAATACGCTTGTCTCCGTGCGCGGCAAGGGCATTGTCATTCGCGAGCCCTCTGTTGTCGCCATCGACAAGAACGACGAGCGCATCCTGGCGGTCGGTATCGAGGCAAAGCGCATGCTCGGCCGTACGCCCGGCAACATCGTGGCCGTTCGTCCCCTGAAGGACGGCGTCATCGCCGACTTCGATGTTACCGAGGCCATGCTTCGCTACTTTATCGACAAGGCTTCCGAGAAGCGCTATCCGTGGACCCCGCGTCCGCGCGTTGTCGTTTGCGTTCCCTCCGGCGTCACGTCGGTCGAGAAGCGTGCTGTCTTTGAGGCCACGATCCAGGCTGGCGCTCGCCAGGCCTACCTGATCGAGGAGCCCATGGCTGCCGCTATCGGTGCCGATCTGCCCGTCGAGGAACCCACCGGCTCCATGGTCATCGACATCGGTGGCGGTACCACCGAGGTCGCTGTTATCGCTATGGGCGGCATCGTCGTCTCGCAGTCCATCCGTATTGCCGGTGACGAGTTCGACCAGGCCATCCTCACGCACGTTCGTGATGCCTACAACCTGGCCATCGGCGAGCGTACGGCAGAGGACATCAAGATCAAGGTCGGCTCCGCCGTGCCGCTCAAGGACGAGCTCGACGTCGAGGTCAACGGCCGCGACGTGATCACCGGTCTGCCCAAGACCGTGCGCATCGAGAGCGAGGAGATTCGTCGCGCACTCAACAAGCCGCTCGACGAGATGGCCAAGGCCGTCAAGGACGCACTCGATGCCACGCCGCCCGATCTTGCCTCGGACCTTATGTACTACGGCATTTTGCTGACCGGTGGTGGCGCTCTGCTACGCGGTCTCGACGTGCGCCTGCGCGATGAGACCGGTGTTTCGGTCAACGTCAGTCCTACGGCGCTCGATAACGTCGTTAACGGCTGCGCCCGCGTGCTCGAGGCCAATGCGTTTGATGGCGGCTTCGTCCAGACCAATGCTTAATTTCCAAAAGGTGGATTCCATTTGGCACGATCTTCGGGTTTCTCCACAAATCTGAATACCAAGCGACAATCAACGGGTATGCGCCCGTTGATTGTTTTCAGCCTGATTTCGGTGTTGCTGCTCACGTTTTACATCCGCGAGGGCGAGACAGGACCGATTCATGCCGTGCGTTCGGGCGTAACGACGATTACCTCGCCGGTGCGCTTTGTGGGTTCGGCTGTGGCGGCTCCTTTCAATGCCATTGGCAACGTGTTCTCTAACCTTACGGCGTCGCAGGACACGCTCGACGAGCTCAAGAAGCAAAACGAGGAGCTGACCTCTAAGGTTGCTGAGCTCTCCGAGGCTCAAAAGACCGCCGAGCGTCTGGAGGGGCTGGTCGGGCTGCAGTCGACCTACAACCTCAAATCGACCGCTGCTCGTATCGTTGGTGCCTCGGGCGATGCCTGGACCTCGACCGTAACCATCGACAAGGGCTCTGCCGACGGCCTTACCATCAACATGCCTGTGACGAGTTCGGCCGGTGTTATCGGCCAGATCATCGAAGTCTCGGCCAAGACGTCCACCGTGCGCCTGATTGGCGACGAGAACTCGGGCGTGTCCGCTATGGTGCAGGACACGCGCGCCCAGGGCATGCTGCAGGGTCAGGCTGACGGCACGCTGCGTCTTGAGTACGTGAGCGTCGACTCCGATGTTAAGGTTGGCGACATCATCGTGACCTCGGGCATTGGCGGCGTGTTCCCCAAGGGCCTTCCGCTTGGCACCGTCTCGTCGGTTGAGAAATCGGCAAACGACGTGTACTACACCATTGTGGTGCGCGCTCAGACCACGGCCGAGAACAACGAGGAAGTGCTGGTCATTACCTCGCTGACCGACGAACAGTCGGCTTCGGATGAGGACGTGAGCACCGCTAATAGCACGCCGCAGGGAACGTCGCGCGATGCTGCGACCAAGACGAAGGACGAGAGTTCGGATGACAGTTCCGACACGTCCGAGACGACCGATTCTGGCTCGAACGAATAGGGGGCATGTCCATGGATCTACACGAGCAGGGGATGAGCTCCCGCACGTTTGTATTCGCCGCCATCGTGTGTGTGCTGCTGCAGGCAGGCCTGGCGCCGCAGATCTCCATTGCGGGCGGTCGCGTCAACTTCATGATTATCCTGGTGTGCCTAAGCGTGTTCTCGGGCGACCCGACCCGTGCCGTCGTGTGCGGTTTTTGCAGCGGCTTGTTTTATGACCTGTCCGCTGCCGTGCCGGTGGGCGTTATGTCGCTCCTGCTGACCGTGGGTTCTTTTGCCCTGGTGCACAGCGCCGTCGGTCAGACGGGCGGTACCCCAAGTGCGCGCGGCATCACTGTGGGCGCCTTCGCGCTCGTCATTAATGTGATTTACAGCATCATCTTGCTGTTTATGGGTTTGGAGACGAGCTTTGTCGTGGCGATCTTCGGCCATGCGCTGCCGTCTTCGATCCTGACGGGTCTGGTTGCCATTCCATTTTTGATGTCCGGCGTCGTGCCGCAGTCCGGCTATGGATTCTCCGCACGTGGCGGACGCCAGACGGGTATGCGCTTTAAGCCCAAGACCCGCAAGCTCAAATAGGGGAGGCCCGTAGATGTCTTCCCAGATGACGGTTATTATCGCCGGTATCGTGCTGGTCGTGGCCATCGTGGTCGCGCTGGTCATCATGCGTCGGGGCGATTCCCGTTTTACCTACGATACGCAGCATGGAACGGCCCCGCGCGCCACCGAGGGCGAGGGCAATACCGCGGCGACCGCCTTTAAGGGCCGCTTTTCCATCCTCACCGCGGGTGTGGGCGCGATGTTTGCGGCGCTTGCCGTCAAGCTGTGGGGCATGCAGATGGTCTCGTCGGACTATTACGAGAAGCAGGCTAATAGCAATCAGACTCGCACCGTTACCACACCCGCTGTGCGCGGTCGCATCCTCGACCGCAATGGCGTGGCGCTTGTCCAGAACCGTCCCTCACTTGCTGTCGTGGCCTACCGCGACCTTGCGGAGGATGAGGTTCTGGTTCGCCATCTTGCCAACGTGCTTGGAATGCCTTACGTGGCGGTCCTTCGCAATATTCAGGACAATACAGAGGGCGCTCAGAGCCTGCATACCATCGCGACGGACGTCCGTCGTTCCACGGTTGCCTATATTCAGGAGCATGCCGGCGAGTTCCCGGGCGTCAAGATTGCCGAGCGTACCGAGCGCCAGTATCCATATGGCGAGACGGCATGCCATATCTTGGGCTATACCGGCACCATTACCTCCGAGCAGCTCGAGGCCCAGAATAAGAAAACCTCTGGCGATGATGATGCTTCTGCTGGCAAGATTACGTACCAGTCGGGCGATATCGTGGGCCAGGCGGGCGTTGAGAGCTACTACGAAAACCTGCTGCAGGGTATTCGTGGCGAGCAGACCGTCAAGGTCGATGCCTCGGGCAATGTGACCGGTCAGGCCGGCGCCGTGCCGGCGAAGGCCGGCTCCGACATTAAGCTCACGCTCGACCTTAAGATCCAACAGGCCTGCGAGACGGCGCTGGCGAGCGCTATCGAGCTTGCCAAGACCACTGGCTACAGCAATGCCGGCAACGGCGCTGTGGTGTGTCTCGATCCCAACAATGGCGAGATCCTGGGCATGGCGAGCGAGCCCAAGTTCGATCCGTCCGTCTTTATCGGCGGCGTCTCAAATGACGTGTGGACCGAGCTTAATGATGACAAGGGTTCGCACCCGCTGCTCAACCGCGCCATTAGCGGACAGTACATGTCGGCTTCGACCATCAAGCCGCTCTCGGCACTGGCCGGTCTTGAGTTTGGAACCTACACTTCAACGCAGACAACCAACTGCACGGGCTATTGGACGGGCCTGGGCAAGGCTTGGGGCAAGCGCTGCTGGCTGACGTCTGGACACGGCACCATGACGCTGCAGTCGGGTATCGCCAACTCGTGCGACCCCGTCTTCTACGACATGGGCAAGGCCTTCTTTTATGACGAGCAACATTCCGAGGGCCTGCAGGAGGTCTTTCGTCGCTGGGGCCTAGGCAAGACCTGCGGTATCGATCTGCCGAGTGAGGGCGCGGGCCGTATTCCCGATGCCGAGTGGAAAGAGTCGTACTTTACCGACGCCTCTGCCGAGGACCGCAAGTGGAATGCCGGCGATATGACCAACATTGCCATCGGCCAGGGCGACATCCTGGTGACGCCTCTGCAGATGGCATGCGCCTACATGGGCCTCGCCAACGGCGGTAAGCAGTACGTGCCTCACGTGTTTTTGTCTGCCGTGTCGCGCGATGGCGACGGCGATGCCTATAAGTACAACGGCAAAGGCAAGAAGAAGCGCCTGGAGGCCAAGATCAACAGCGATTCGGATTTGGCTCTTGTTCGCAACGGCATGCACGACGTGATTTACACGGCGTCGACGTCCCTGGCGGCTCACTTTGGCACCCTGACGCCGCAGGTATACGGCAAGTCGGGCACGGGCGAGAAAAGCGGCGAGGACGAATACGCGTGGTTTTGCGCCTATGCGCCGGCCGATGATCCCAAGTATGTCATCGCTACTGTTCTGGAGCAGGGCGGCGGTGGCTCAGATACCGCGATGCATGTCGTGCGCGATGTGCTCGGCGTGATTTATGACGAGCCCGATACCTCTTCGGCCTCGGGCGATTCTTCGGTTCGATAGGAGGTTGCGATGGATTTTTCTCCGGCGGATCTGTTCCGTTCAACCAAGACCGGCTCTCGCAGCAGCCTGGACCGCGTCAACAAGCAACTTTCGGCCTCGCGCGGCACGTTTCGCCAAAAGGTGCATATCGGTGTGCTCGTGGCTACAGTGGCGCTCGTCGCCTACGGTGCCATCATTATCTGGTCGGCTTCGCAGTTTAAGGCCGATGCTTCGTTCTCACGTCATCTTCTGGGAATTGGCATCGGGGCGGTGCTGGCGGTGCTGGTCTGGCGTACCGACCTGCGCGGTATTTCCAATTTCTCGACAGCGTTGCTCGTCATCGACCTGATCGTTATCTTCTCACCCAAGATTCCGGGTCTGTCCTATACAGGCGGTCTGGGCATGACGGGCTGGATCAAGATTCCCGGTATCGGCTTGACATTCCAGCCGGTTGAGCTTGCCAAGCTCATCACCATCTTCTTTATCGCCACGCTTGGCTCGCAGTATAACGGCCGCATCGATACCGTTCGCGACTACGTTAAGCTCTGTGGCATGCTGTCCATCCCGTTTTTGGCCGTCGTCGCCATGGGCGACCTGGGCTCGGGCCTGGTCGTGCTGGTCTCGGGCGCCATCGTCATCTGCATGAGCGGTGCGCGCCGCGAATGGGTGCTGTCGACCCTGGCCCTGCTCGTGGGCCTGGTGGCCCTCGTCCTGGCGCTCGATTCGGTCTTTGATTCGTTGCTCGGCCACGATGTGCTCATCAAGCAGTATCAGATGAACCGCCTGACGGTCTTTATCGACCCCGATAATGCCGATTCGGACGATGCCTACAACCTGCAGCAGTCGCTTATCGCCGTTGGCTCGGGTGGCTTCTTTGGTAAGGGTTTGGGCCATGCGACGCAGTCGGCCGGCGGCTTTCTGCCTGAGTTCCACACCGACTTCGTCTTCGCCTTCCTGTCCGAGACCTTTGGCTTTTGCGGTTCCTTTTTGCTCCTATGCCTCTACGTGCTGCTGATCTTTTCGACGATTCGCGTCGCCTTTAAGTGTGAGTCGCTGTTCTTGCGCCTATCGTGTGTGGGCATCGTTGGCATGTGGGCGTTCCAGACCTTCGAAAACATCGGCATGTGCATTGGCATGATGCCGATTACCGGTATTCCGCTACCGTTTATTAGCTTCGGTTCGTCTTCGATGATGATTCAGCTGCTGACGGTGGGTATCGTACAATCCATATGGCGGCATCGTTCGGGCGCCGCGTAACCGCTGGAGGGGTTTGCTATGAAAATTCCCGTAGATAAGCTGACCCGCGCTTTTAAGATGGGCGCGTCCGTTAAGAAGGATTCCGATACGCCGGTGCGCGTCTCGGTCTATCTGGATTCGTCCGCCTCGCGCTTTCTGGCCGAGACGGTGCGTGACGCCTTTGTGCCGCAGACGACCTCGGGCATTGTGCGCGTCGAGCGTCTGGGGGAGGAGCGAATTGCTCCAAAGACCGATACCGATGTGGTACTGGTGCTCTCGTGCGGTTCCGACCGCTTGGAGAGTGCCGTGCAGGAGCTCGTGATCGCCGGCGCGCCCGTGTGCGTGCTTGCCGAGTCTGCTGTGGAGGTGCCGTTTATCGAGGAGTCCACGCCCATGCTCGGCGTGGTGGTGGCAACCGATAAGACGTATCTGCTCGAGACGCTTGCCCGCTGGATTCTCGATCGCACCGAAAAGGAAACGGCTTTTGCGGCGAACTTTGCCTTCATGCGCATCGCGGCGGCCAATCGTATCATCACCTCGTGCGCGCTCACCAATATGGCGACCGGTGCGCTGGTGTTTTTGCCGGGCGCCGATTATCCCGTTATGGCGCTGGCGCAGGTGGGCATGCTCTTTGAGCTCGCTGCCGTCTTTGGACGCGGCATTAAGCCTGAGCGCGGCTACGAGGTCGCGGGCGTGCTTGCCGGCGGTCTTGTGATCCGCGCGGTCACCCGCGCGCTCGTCAAGCAGACGCCGCATATTGGGTTTGCCGTTAAGGCGCTCACTGCTGCCGCGGGCACCTATGGCATGGGCCGTGCGCTTGTTTCGCTCTACGAGCGCGATGTCGACTACAGCCGTGCCAACGAGGTGGTCACTGCCACGTTCTCCCGCGTTCGCGATCTGGTGACCACGGTCGCGGGCGCTACCCGTCCTATGGCGTCCTATCAAGACGCATCCGATCTCGCTGCTTAGGGGTTTTCCGTTGCGCGTTCCGTATCAAGACTGCTTTCATTTAATTGAGCCGCTGCTCGCCAAGGTCGAAAAGCCGAGCCGCTATATCGATCACGAGTGGGGCACGCTTTCCAAGCCCGATGCCGACTACCGTTGCTGCCTGATCTACCCGGATGTGTACGAGGTTGGTTTGCCCAACCAGGGCATCGCCATCCTCTACAACATCCTTAACCAGGCCGAGGGCATCTCCTGCGAGCGTGGCTATGTGCCGTGGCCCGATATGGGTGACGCCATGCGCGAGGCGGGCATTCCGCTGCTCTCGCTCGAGGGTGCAGCGCCGGTCGCTTCGTTTGATATCGTCGGTCTGCATGTGCCGCACGAGATGGCGGTGACGAACTTCCTCGAGGCACTCGACCTCGCTGGCATTCCACTGTTGGCGGCCGACCGAGGCGAAGACGACCCCATCATCATTGCCGGCGGCCCCTCGGTGTACAACCCAGAGCCGTACGCGGCCTTCTTCGATGCCATTCTCATCGGCGAGGGCGAGGAATCGCTGCTCGAGACCTGCCAGCTGCATCGCCGCCTGCGTGACGAAGGGGTCCCGCGCGCGCAGATTGTCGAGCAGCTTGCATCCATTGCCGGCAACTACGTGCCGTCGCTCTATGAAGTTCGTCACGACGAGCCCTGCTCGCCGCATGGCTACACCGTGCCGCGTGAGGGCAAGGATGCGCCGACCGTGGTCTACAAGCGCGTCGTCGAGGATTTCGGCGCCACGAATCCGCTGTCGCAGTCGTGCGTGCCCTATGCGCAGCTGGTCCACGACCGCCTGTCTATCGAGATCCTGCGCGGCTGCGCCCGCGGCTGTCGTTTTTGCCAGGCCGGCATGACGTATCGCCCGGTGCGCGAGCGCTCGGCCGACCAGATCGTCTCGTCGGTGATTCAGGGTCTGGAAAAGACCGGCTATGACGAGGTGTCGCTGACCTCGCTCTCCACGACCGACCATTCCTGCATTCGCGACGTGCTCGGCAGGCTCAACCGTCGCCTGGAGGATACGGGTATTCGCGTGTCTATTCCGTCGCAGCGCCTGGATTCGTTTGGCGTGGATATGGCCGAGTCGGTCGCCGGCGAGAAGAAGGGCGGCCTGACGTTCGCGCCCGAGGCCGGCAGCCAGCGCATGCGCGACATCATTAACAAGAACGTGACCGAGGAGGACCTGGACCGTGCGGCCAAGGCGGCCTTCGAGGCCGGCTGGAACCGCATGAAACTCTACTTTATGATGGGCCTTCCCGGCGAGCGCGACGAGGACATCTTGGCCATCGCCAACCTGGCCGATCACGTGCTGGAGCTCGGTCGTTCCGTGGTGCCCAAGGCTCGTCGCGGCTCGATCTCGGTTTCCATTTCGGTTTCGGTCTTTATCCCCAAGGCTGCCACGCCGTTCCAGTGGTGCCCGCAGCTCGACTACGACGACGTCAAGCGTCGCCAGAAGCTGCTTATCACGAGCGTTCGCAACCGTGCCGTCCGCGTTCATTACCACGATGCCGAGACCTCGCTCATCGAGGCCGCGCTGTCCCGCGCCGGTCGTGACATGACGCCCGTCATCATCGATGCTTGGCGCTCGGGCTCTCGCTTTGACGCCTGGGTAGAGCATTTCTCGCTCGATAACTGGAAGGAGGCTGCTGCCAAAAACGGCATCGACCTCAATGAGCTCGTACACCTGCCCTACGAGTTGGATTGGCGTTTGCCGTGGGAGCATGTGAGCCCCGGCTGCACGCGCGGTTTCCTCGAGCGCGAGTACCGTCGCTCGCTCGAGGGCGTCACGACTCCCGACTGCACCCGTACGTCGTGCACCGGCTGCGGGATCTGCCCCACGCTCCACGCCAAGAATGTATTGATGGGTGATCGCGCATGAGTGAGCGCCTGACCGACAACCCCTCGCTCTTTAGGCTTCGTGTTCGCTATGGCAAGCGCGATCGCCTTAAGTACCTGGGCCATCTCGAAGTAATCCATACCATTGAGCGCATCGTGCGCCGTGCGGGGCTTCCCTATGCCGTCACGCAGGGTTTCTCTCCGCACATGCGCGTGGGCTTCTCTTCGGCGCTACCGGTGGGTACGTCGTCGACCTGCGAGTGGTATGACCTGTTTATGACCGAGTTCGTGACGCTCGACGAGGCGTTTGGGCGCTTGGCTGCTGCGTCTCCGGCCGATCTGGCACCCATCGAGGCGGCGTACATCGACGTGCGCACGCCGGCATTGACGGCGCAGCTCACGCGCCTGTCGTATCGCATCGACCTTCACTTGGATCCCGAGGCGCCCGTAAGCGCCGACGAGGTGCGTCGTGCGATCGACACGCTGCGCGCGGACCATGGCATCGACTACGCGCGCGGCAAAAAGAGCAAGCGCTTGGATTTGGATCACACGCTCGTGGATTATGAGCTCACGGCGGGGGAGCGCCCGGACCATTTGGTGCTCATGCTCGACACCCATGCCGACAACGAGGGCTCCATGCGTCCGGAAATTTTGCTTTCCGCTGCTGATGTTTTGTTGCAGGGCTTGACCCCGGGCGTGGATGCACCTATTGTTTCCACCGGTATGCAAGACCTCGTGACCATCTGCTCCTACGATGTCGAGCGTCAGAATCAAGCATGCGAGGACGACGAGGGCCGACTCGTCAGCCCCATACCTGTGCGAACTTGTGGATTTGCTCCACATACTCGTTGACGGGGGTATTTTCGCCTGCTACTATATTCGGCTGTTGCACTAACTGATGCATGAAGGGCAAGTAAACATGTACGCAATCGTTAACACGGGCGGCAAGCAGTACAAGGTCGCCACCGACGATGTCATCACCGTCGAGAAGATCGAGGGCAATGAGGGCGACAAGGTCACCCTGCCGGTTATCTTCCTCAACGATGGTAAGAAGATCGTCACCGATCCCGACAAGCTGGCCAAGGCCAAGGTTACCGCTCAGATCGTTGAGCAGTTCAAGGGTGAGAAGCAGCTGGTCTTCAAGTTCCACAAGCGCAAGCGCTATCGTCGTCTGAAGGGTCACCGTCAGCAGCTCACCAAGCTGAAGATCGTGAAGGTTCAGGCTACCTCCCGCGCCAAGAAGGCTGTCAAGGCAGAGGCTGAGGCTGTTGCCGAGGCTCCCGTCGCCGAGTAGATTACACTCGTAACGAAAGAGTAGGTATACACAATGGCACACAAAAAAGGACTCGGTTCCTCCCGTAATGGCCGTGACTCCCGCGGTCAGCGCCTTGGCACGAAGCGCTATGCCGGCCAGACGGTAACCACGGGCACGATTCTCGTCCGTCAGCACGGCACGCACATCCACCCGGGTGAGAACGTTGGCCGTGGTAAGGACGACACGCTGTTCGCGCTGGTCGACGGTACCGTTGAGTTCCACAAGGGTATCAAGCACAGGGTCAGCGTACGCCCGCTCGCGAACGCGTAATTCACCCTTCATAGAGCACTATATGTGGGAGGCACTTGAGTTTTAGGATTCAAGGGTCTCCCTCTTTTTGTAGGAGGCGATTCTGTTGTCACAGTTCACCGATATCAGCCGCATTAACGTTTGCGGCGGCGACGGCGGAGCCGGATGCATGTCGTTTAGGCGCGAGGCATTTGTCCCCAAGGGCGGCCCCGATGGCGGCGACGGCGGTCGTGGCGGCAATGTCGTCATCCAGGCCGATGCTCAGCTGTCTTCGTTGATTGATTACCGCTTTAA
Source organism: uncultured Collinsella sp. (assembly GCA_900542235.1). Lineage (GTDB taxonomy): Bacteria > Actinomycetota > Coriobacteriia > Coriobacteriales > Coriobacteriaceae > Collinsella. The sequence goes on along the minus strand of UQNB01000006.1, from coordinate 21,891 downwards.
GCATCACTTCCGCGCCGAGCGCGGCACGCACGGGCAGGGTGCCCGTCGTAACGGTAAGAGCGGCGAGGACCTGATTCTCAAGGTCCCCATGGGTACCGTGGTGCGTGAGCTCGACCCCGAGACGCAGACCCCGATGTTCGAGATTGCCGATCTTGTGCACGACGGCGAGCGCGTTGTCGTGGCGCCCGGTGGCGCCGGCGGTCTGGGCAATACCCACTTTGTGACGTCGGTGCGCCGCGCGCCCGCGTTCGCTCAGCTGGGCGAGCCGGCCGAGGAGCACTGGATTGAGCTCGAGATGAAACTCATGGCCGATGCCGCGCTCGTGGGCTTTCCCTCGGTGGGTAAGTCATCGCTCATTGCGCGCATGAGTGCCGCCCGTCCCAAGATTGCCGACTACCCGTTTACTACGCTCGTGCCGAACCTCGGCATGGTGCGTGCCGGCGAATATTCTTACGTCGTTGCCGACGTCCCCGGTCTCATCGAGGGCGCGAGCGAGGGCAAGGGCCTGGGTCACCAGTTCCTGCGCCACATTGAGCGTACGGCCCTGATCATGCATGTCGTCGACATGACGGGCGGTTTTGAGGATCGCGATCCGGTTGAGGACTATCGCATCATCAACCGCGAGCTCGAGCAGTATGGCGCCGAGCTTTCGGAGCGTCCGCAGATCGTTGTCGCCAACAAGTGCGATGCGCCGGGCACGGCTGACAAGATTGCCGACCTCAAACGCGCCGCGCTTGACGATGGCCATATGTTCTTTGCCGTGTCCGCCGTGACGGGCGCCGGTCTCAACACGCTGATGCTTGCCGTGGGCGAGCAGGTGGCTAAGCTTCGCGCCGAGCTGTCGGTCTCTGATGAGCCGGTCGATCTGCGCGACGAGGAGTGGGAGCGCCGCCGTCTGCAGCGCGAGAAGCGGTTCCGCATTGTCCAAGAAGAGCCCGGTGCCTTCCGCGTGGTCGGTCGTGCCATCGAGCGCATGGTCATCCAGACCGACTGGGAAAACGAGGAAGCCGTCATTTACCTGCAGCATAAGTTTGCGCGTATGGGTGTTGACGACGCGCTCGAGAAGGCCGGTTGCCGTGCGGGCGACGAGGTCCGCATTTGCCAGCGCGCCTTTGACTTTGAGGGCGCCGAGGACTTCTCGGAGTACGAGGAGCTCGAGGATGCTGGCGAGGACGTTGCCGTTGAAGCCATTGACGTGGCCGATGCTGCGGATGAGGGCGTCGAGGTTGTCGATGCGGCGGATGCCGCGGGCGATACCGAGACCTCGGAGGGCGAGTAAGCCATGTCGCTGCGCGGTGGAATCGGTCTGCCCGAGCTTCCTCTAGAGGACGGGCAGGAGTTTAGGCTCGGCATTATGGGTGGCACCTTTGATCCCATCCATTACGGGCACCTGGTGACCGCCGAGCAGGCGCGCGAGTCGCTCGATTTGGACGCTGTGCTCTTTATGCCGGCGGGCTCTCCTGCCTTTAAGCTTGACAAGCCGGTGACGCCTGCCGAGGACCGTTACGCCATGACGGTCCTCGCCACCGCCGCGAACCCGGCCTTTTTGGCGAGCCGGTTCGAGATCGACCGTCCGGGCGTAACCTATACGGCCGATACGCTTCATGCCCTTCGCGACTTTTACCCGCCGCAGGTAAAGCTCTACTTTATTACGGGCGCCGACGCGATTATCGATATTGTGACCTGGCATGATGCCGAACGAATCGCTGAGCTTGCCACCTTTATTGCTGCGACGCGACCGGGCTTTGATATCGATACGGCGCGTGCCCGAATCAAAGAGTCGGGACTGCCGTTCGACGTGCGCTATATTCAGATTCCGGCGCTGGCGATCAGCTCGACGAACATTCGTAAGCGAGTTGCCCGCGGCATGAGCGTGCGCTATCTTACGAGCGAGTCCGTGCTCGGCTACATTCGCAAACGCAGGCTATATGCCGATTTGGGCCAAGAAGATTTTGAGTGATGGGGGTCTACGTTGTCGGTAGAGGATCAGTTTGAGGGCGATGAGCGCGCGCTGCTCAAGCGCATTCAAGAGCTGCTCGATGTTCGCATGAAGGATAAGCGCAAGCGCTATGTGCATTCGCTGGGTGTTGCCGAGACCGCACTTCATCTGGCCGAGGTCTACGGCGTTGACCGCTTTGATGCCGCTGCCGCCGGCCTGATCCATGACTGGGACAAGGTGCTCTCCGACGACGAGCTGGTCACGCGCGCTCTGCATTACGGCATTAAGATTGCCGGCTCTCCGTCTGCCGCGACGCCGCTTTTGCATGGCCCGGTTGCCGCCTATGAGCTTCCGCAGCTCTTTCCCGAGCTGTCGTCGGCGGTCTTTCAGGCTGTCGACCGTCACACCGTGGGTGCCTGCGACATGACGCCGCTCGATATGGTGGTCTTTGTGGCGGATGCCATCGAGCCCAACCGTCACGGTGACTATGCCCATGCGCTGCGCAAGATGGTGGGGAAGTCCTCGCTCGACGAGTTGTTCTTCTCCTGTTTTGCGCAGGGTCTGGTCTATGTGATCCAGTCCGGGCGTTATCTTTATCCCACGGCTATTACGATTTACAACCATTACGCCCAGCTGCGCTAGCTCGGGCTGTCTAGAAAGAGGTATTCCATGGCCGACGAGACCATGACCGACGAGCAGATTCTTGAAGGTGTGGAGCACAAGAGCTTCGTCGCCACGTCCGACCGCACTGCCGCCTCGCTGTCCGCGAGCGGTGTCGCCGCCGAGGATGTCGCCCGCGCCGCCGCGCAGGCCGCCTACGACAAGAAGGGCGAGGACGTTCAGGTGCTCGACCTGACCGAGCTTTCCGATGTGTGCGACTACTTTGTGCTTGCCACCGGTGCCAACAACCGCCAGGTCGATTCTATCGTCGACGAGATCGAGGAGAAGGTCGCCGAGGCTTGCGGCGAGCATCCGTTCTCCATCGAGGGCCGCGAGCAGAAGACCTGGATGCTCATGGACTACGGTTCGGTTGTCGTCCACGTCTTCACTCCCGAAGCCCGCGAGTTCTACCGCCTCGAGAAGCTCTGGGGAGACGCCCCCCAGCTCCCCCTCAACCTCCTCTAAATGATTTTTCTGGGACGGGGATAAAATAATCATTGCTACCGTTTGCCGAACCGCTCACCTTTGTTGGGCGGTTCGGCCCTTTTCTTCCTTTCCTTTTGTATGCTGTGACTACTGCATCCTTGGAAGGGAGGGTTTCGATGACTCGTGTTGCCCGTGCGTTGTCCGAACTCGGCCATTATCACGTCATGCTCAAGGGCTGTGCTGGCCAGCTGATCTTCGAAGACGATGACGATCGCCTTTATTTTCTCAATCTATTGAACAGACGATTTACGTCCGCTCATATTCGTCTTCTTGCCTGGTGCCTCATGGACAATCATGTTCACCTGCTATTTGATGATCTCGATAATCAGATGAGCGTTGCTATGCATGAGATTGATACGGCATATGCGAAACACTTCAATCAAAAAACCGGTCGCCGCGGACCGGTGTTCCAGGAACGATTCAAGAGTGTGATCATTTCTGACGACAAACAGCTGCTCCGTTGCGTCCGATACATACACGACAATCCTGCAAAAGCAGGTATTTCTTCTGCTCCTCTGTATCGCTGGAGCAGCTTCCATGAGTATTTCTCTCATCCCGAAATTTGTGATTGTGAAGGTATTCTCAATCTGTTTGGGGGTACGGAAGCGTTTTATCTTTCGAGTACCGACGGCAAGCCTAATCCCTATTTTATGCCCGAAGGTAAGCATATCTCCGATATGGATGCGCTGGAAGTTGCCCGGGCTCTTTTGGCTCCTCATGAGCCTTATCAGCTTAAAACTTTGCCGAAATCAGAGCGAAATCGTCTTCTGGCAGTGTTGAGGCATCGGGGGTTTACGATTGACCAGATTTCGCGTCTGACGGGAATTGGGACCAATATCATTCAAAGGGCGAAATGACGCTCCAAATGATTAAAAAATCCCCGTCCTAGAATAATCATTCGCAGCTGCCCGGCTTTCTTTTTGCCCAAAGGCGGTTAATCGTTGAAGCGGGATTGGCGGCCGAAGGATAGGGCGGTGTCACCGAATTTGTCTCGGACGGCGTCGATGGCGACGGAGAGGTCGCGTCGGTCGCTGGATTGGGCTCCGCGGTCATCGATCTCGCAGAACAGGTCGGTCTGGATGCCGCCTTGGTGGTCGAAGTCGCTCATGCCGATGCCTGCTAAGCGAACGTGCATTCCTTCCTGCCAGATGTTGCCGAGCAGTTCGAGTGCAACCGCCACGAAGATGTTCTCATCGTCGGTCGGATGAGGCAGCCGGCGCTGTGCCGAGCGACCGTTTCCATACGAATACTTGAGCTTGAGCGTTACCGTGGCGCCTGTTAGTCCCTGACGGCGCAGACGGCGTCCCACTGACTCGCCCAGCAGCGCAATCGCCGCCTCAATATCCCCACGCTCAGTCAAATCTTTAGCAAAGGTGCGTTCATTGCTGACCGACTTGACCTCGCGCTCTTCATCGAGACTCGTGACTTCGGAGATTTCGAGTCCCAGCGCACGCTGGCGCATGCGTTCGCCGTTGACGCCAAAAATAGAGGCCAAGGTGGATTCCGGTGCACGTGATAGCTCGCCGAGGGTGTAGATGCGCATGCGGCGCAGTCGCTCCTCGGCCGAGCGCCCGATGCCACTCATGGCAGATACCGGCAGCGCGGCCAAAAAGCGCTGCTCGGTTCCGGGGCGCACGATGGTCAGCCCAAACGGCTTATCCCGCTCGCTTGCGATTTTTGCGACCGTCTTGTTGCAGCCCACGCCAATGGAGCAGGTCACTCCCAGCCCTGCCACGCGGTCGCTTATACGCCGCGCAACCAGCAGCGGGTCTTCGGGCGCAAAGCGACCCGGTGTGATATCGATAAAGGCTTCGTCGATGGATACGCGCTCCACGCGCGGCGTCTCCTCGGCGAGAATCGCCATGACCTGCGCGCTCACCTCGCGGTATCGGTCAAAGTGCCCGTGTGTCCAAATGGCTTGCGGGCACAAGCGCCGCGCCTCGGCCGAGGCCATGGCAGAGTGCACGCCAAAGCGCCGCGCCTCATACGAACACGTGGACACGACGCCACGCGAATCGGCGTCTCCGCCCACGATGAGTGGCTTTCCGCGCCATTCGGGATGATCGAGCATCTCCACGCTCGCAAAAAACGCATCGAGGTCCATGAGGCCCACCGCCGGACCCGTCCAGGGAGGCGGCGTGACGCCCATGGCATCCTCATAACCGTATGTATGTTCGCGTCTTTCCATGTCATGAGTATACCGCGCAGCTCATGTGGGGCGCGTGTATGTGCTTGCAAATCCCGAATTCTTGTCTAAGATATGGATTTGCCCTCGACTACACCGAAGAAGTTGGTCTCACGGACTTCACCTGCCCGCGTCGATGGCGTATTATGTTCAACTGTTTGTTTGTAGTTGCAGCCTAAAGCTGCTTGGTTGGAGGAGTTTCCTTTGGCAGTCAAGATTCGCCTTGCTCGTCACGGCGCTAAGAAGCGTCCGTACTACCGTGTCGTCGTCGCCGATTCCCGCGCCCCGCGTGACGGTCGTATCATCGAGGAGGTTGGCCGCTACAACCCGATGACCGCCCCCAAGACCATCAACCTCGACCTCGAGAAGATCGCCGACTGGCAGTCCAAGGGCGCTCAGCTCACCGACGCCGTCGCCGCTCTGGTCAAGGCCGCCAACGAGGGCGAGAAGACCGAGACCGTCGTCAAGAAGTCCAAGAAGCAGCTCGCCAAAGAGGCCGAGGCCGCTAAGGCTGCCGCTGAGGCCGCTGAGGGCGCCGAGGAGTAAATCGTGCCTGAGGTTGACGCTGCACAGCTCGAGGGTGAGGCAATGCTCTCAGATCGCATCGCCGATCTCGTCGAATATCTCGTTGTTCAGATCGTCGACGACCCGGATTCCGTGAGCCTTGAGGTCATCGATGGTGACGACGCCTCTACGATTGAGGTTTCGGTCGCCGAGGATGACGTCGCTAAGGTCATCGGCCGTCGTGGCCGTACCATCAAGTCCATTCGCACGCTCGCCCGTGCACTGGCCGCTCGCCTCGACACTGCTGTCGAGGTAGAGGTTCTGGGCTAGGACCTTGAGGTCCCAGTACAAAAACATCGCCCGTGTGGTCAAGCCGCACGGAAGGAAGGGGGAGGTCCTCGCGCAGCCGCTGCGGGGGCTTCCTTCTGTATTAGAGCCGGGTATGCGCGTCGCCCTGACGCCGCCGGCGCTCAAGCGCGACCGCTTTTGCACGGTCGTGTCCGTCACCGATACGGGCGATGGCGATCTGGTCTCGTTTGAGGGCATTGACGACTTGACGGCCGCCGAGGGCATCACGGGATGCTACGTGCTGGCAAATCGTGACGATTTTGAGCTCGATTCGCTCGACGCTGCCTATACCGACCTGATGGGTCGCGAGGTGGTCGACGAGCGCTTCGGTTTGCTCGGCACGATCGTAGAGATCATGTCGACGCCCGCTAACGATGTTTGGGTTGTTGAGGGCGATCGGTACGGCGAGGTACTGATTCCCGTGATCGAGCAGGTCGTGCTCGATCTTCCCGACACAGGAACAATTTCCGTCCACGTTATGGACGGTCTGATCGATATGGACAAGTAGGGAGGACAACATGCTGATCGAGACCCTTTCGGTCTTTCCCGAGATGTTTGAGCCCGTCATGTCCACATCGATCTTGGGCCGCGCCCGCAAGGCCGGCCTTTTTGATTTTAAGGCGTATAACCTGCGCGACTGGACGCACGACCGCCATCGTACCGTCGATGACGAGCCTTACGGCGGCGGGCAGGGCATGCTCATGAAGGTCGAGCCTATTGCCGAGGCCATCGAGGCCATCAGCTCCGAGGGTCCCAAGCCCACCGTAGTGTTCTTCACCCCCTGTGGCGAGCCCTTTACGCAACATGTGGCCGAGCGCCTGCTCAAAAGTGAGCGCCTGCTGTTTGTGTGCAGCCGCTACGAGGGCGTCGACGAGCGTGCGTATGCGTATGCCGATGAGCGTCTGTCGATCGGCGACTACGTGCTTACGGGTGGCGAACTTCCCGCTATGGTCGTTGCCGATGCCGTCGTACGCCTGATTCCCGGCGCCCTGGGCGACGAGATGAGCAATGTGGACGAGTCGTTCTCGACCGCCGAGGACGGAGGCCTGCTCGAGTACGCGCAGTACACCCGTCCCGCCGAGTTCAACGGCGAGGGCGTGCCGCCGGTGCTCGTGAGTGGCGATCACGCCAAGGTCGATGCCTGGCGTCGCAAGAACGCCATCGAGCGCACCTGCCGCTGGCGTCCCGATCTGATCGAGACGGCGCGCCTTACGCCCCAAGAGCGTGCGTACGCGCAGGAGATTTTGGACGCTTCGTATTCGCAGAGCGAGGAGTGAGAATGGTTCCATCGCAGCATTCCGCGTTGAGGGGCGCTTTTGAGTGGATTGCGGTCATCGCGATCGCATTGGTCGCCACCTTCTTGATTCGCTCGTTTGTGGTCGAGCCCTTTGTGGTGCCCACCGGCTCCATGGAGTCCACGATCGAGATTGGCGACCAGATCCTGGCACAAAAGGTGAGCCTCGAGCTCGGTCAGCCCGTCAAGCAGGGCGATATCGTGGTGTTTCACAACCCCGATGGCACCTCCGAGCATGATGTTCTTGTCAAGCGTGTTATTGCCACGGCCGGCCAGACGGTCGACCTGCAGGATGGCAAGGTGGTCGTTGACGGCCAAGCGCTCGACGAGGACTATACGATGGGCATGAGCTGGCCGCTTTCGGTCCAAGCGCCCGGCGCTCAGGTAAGCTATCCCTACACGGTTCCCGACGGGTGCGTGTGGGTGATGGGCGACAACCGCGAAAACTCTGCCGACTCACGCTACTTTGGTCCCGTCGATCGCTCTGATTTGATCGCTGTGGCGCTTGTGCGCTACTGGCCGCTCAACCGCATCGGCGCTATCGACTAAAAACCGCTATAGTACAGTACCTAACCGTGTAATCGTTTCGACGAGGGGATATTAGAGGCATGAACGCTTCATCGCTTTCCTTCCAAGACATCATCCTGCGCCTCCAGCAGTACTGGGGCGAGCAGGGCTGCGTCATTATGCAGCCCTATGACTCCGAGGTCGGTGCCGGTACCTTCCATACCGCGACCACGCTGCGCTCGCTCGGTCCCGCCGAGTGGCGCACCTGCTATGCGCAGCCCTGCCGCCGTCCCGCCGACGGCCGCTACGGTGAGAACCCCAACCGCATGCAGCACTACTATCAGTTCCAGGTGCTCATCAAGCCTTCTCCGGTTAACGCCCAGGAGCTCTACCTGGGGTCTCTTGCCGCTATCGGTCTGGACCCCAACGACCATGACGTCCGCTTTGTCGAGGACGACTGGGAGAGCCCGACGCTCGGCGCCTGGGGCCTTGGCTGGGAGGTCTGGCTCAATGGCATGGAGGTCACGCAGTTTACGTACTTCCAGCAGGTGGGCGGCATCGAGGTCGACCCCGTGCCTGTCGAGATCACCTATGGCCTGGAGCGTATCGCCATGTATGCGCAGGGCGTTAACTCGGTCTACGACTTGGTGTGGAGCTACCTGCCCGACGGCACGCCCATGACCTATGGCGACGTGTTCCTTGAGAACGAGCGCGAGTTCAGTGCCTATAACTTTGAGGTCGCAAACGTCGAGATGATGCGTCAGAAGTTTGACGACTACGAGGCCGAGTGCCATTCCTGCCTGGAGCGCAAGCTGTCGCTGCCGGCATATGACTGCGTCATGAAGTGCAGCCACGCTTTCAACCTGCTCGATGCCCGCGGCGCTCTGTCCGCGGTCGAGCGTGCCAACTACATCCTGCGCGTCCGCGCCGTCGCCAAGGCGTGCTGCGAGGCCTATATGGCCGAGGTCGCCGGAGTCAACGAGAATGCCGACCAGGAAGGCGAGGTGGCGTAAGCCATGGCAGACGCTAAGGATTTCCTGTTTGAGATCGGTACGGAAGAAATGCCCTCCGCACCGCTGAACAATGCCGTCAAGCAGCTTGGCACCATGATCGCCAAGGGTCTCGACGAGGCCGGTCTGGCCCACGGCGAGGTCCGCGTGATCTCGAGCCCGCGCCGCCTGGCTGCGCTCGTTGCCGACGTCGCCACCGCGACCGACGAGGTTCACGAGGTCAAGCGCGGCCCCGCGGCCAACATCGCCTTCGATGCCGACGGTAACGCCACCAAGGCCGCCCAGGGCTTCGCCCGCAAGTGCGGTGTGGCTGCCGAGGATCTGGTCCGTCGCGAGGACACCGACGGCCGTGAGTACGTCTTTGCCGAGAAGAACATCCCTTCCGCCCCGGCCACCCCGATCCTGACGGCCCTGTGCGAGAAGACTATCGCTGGCCTGCAGTGGCCCAACTACCGCTCTCAGCGCTGGGGTCACGAGCATGCGACCTTTGTTCGTCCGGTCCGCTGGATTTGCTGCCTTCTGGGCGAGGACGTTGTGCCCGTGTCGTTTGCCGACGTGACGAGTGGCAATACCACGCGTGGTCATCGCGTGCTTGGCCCCGGTGACCATGTGGTCGCCAGCCCCGCCGTCTACGAGCAGGTGCTCGAGGACGCCGGCGTGCTTTCTGCCGAGCGTCGTCGCGAGGCCATCCTTGCCGGTATCGCCGAGGTCGAGGCTGCTCGCCCCGGCTGCCACGTCGATACGCCTAAGAAGGTCTTTGAGGAGGTCATCAACCTCTGCGAGTGGCCGACGGTGCTCGTCGGTACCTTCGATGAGGAGTTCCTCAAGGTCCCGCACGAGATCATCTGCGAGTCCATGCTCACCAACCAGCGCTACTTCCCGATCTATGACGGCGAGGGCAAGCTCACGCGTGAGTTCGTGGTCGTCTCCAACAGCAAGCCCGAGAACGCCGAGCGCGTGATCGACGGCAACGAGCGCGTCGTGCGCGCCCGTCTGGACGACGCAAAGTTCTTCTACGAGGAGGACCTGAAGATCTCCCTCGACGAGTTCCGTGAGCGTCTGGCCAAGGTTGCCTTCCAGGAGAAGCTCGGTAGCGTGCTCGCCAAGTCCGAGCGCATCGAGCAGCTCGCGCTCGCTATCGCCCGCGAGGCTCACCTGGGCGCCCATCTGGCTGCCGATGCCGCTCGCGCCGCGCATCTGTGCAAGGCCGACCTGGTGTCCAACGCCGTCGTCGAGTTCACGAGCCAGCAGGGCGTGATGGGCGGTTACTACGCCACCGCGATGGGGGAGAACGACGAGGTCGCCCACGCCATTCGCGATCACTATCGTCCCCGCTTTGCCGGCGACGAGCTGCCCGAGGGCACCGCTGGCTGCATCGTGGCCTGCGCCGACAAGCTCGATACCATCGCCGGTATCTTTGCCATCGGCGAGCCCCCGACCGGCTCTTCGGACCCCTACGCGCTGCGTCGTGCCGCTATCGGCATCATCAACATCCTGCGCGACCGTCTGCCGATCGACCCCACGTCGCTCATCGACTTCGCCCTCGAGCTCTACAGTGAGCAGGGCATTGAGTTCGACGCCGCCGAGGTCGCCCAGCAGGTTCGCGACTTCTTCCACGGCCGCCTGGTGAGCATGGCCCGCGACGAGAAGATTCCGGCCGATACCGTTGCCGCCGTCTCTGCGGTGCACATCATCGCCCCGTCCGTCTTCTTCGCCCGCTGCGCCGCCCTCGACGAGGCCCGCAAGAACGACGCCGGGACCTTCGACAACCTGGCGACCGCCTATGCCCGCGCCGCGCACATCTCCAAGCCCGAGCTGGGTGCTGAGTACGACCGCGCCCTGATGGGCGAGGTTGAGCTTGCGCTTGCCGACGCCTCCGAGGCCGCTCAGACCGCCGTCGATGCTGCTCTCGCTGCCGAGGATTACCCGGCCGCATTTGCCGCCCTTGCCGCCTTGCGTGCCCCCATCGACCGCTTCTTCGATGAGGTCATGGTCATGGACAAGGACGAGCAGCTTCGCGATAATCGCCTTAAGCTGCTCAACCGCTTCGAGGCCGTTTTCTCCGGCATCGCCAACATCGGTGAGCTTGCCCGCAAAAAGTAAGCCAGCCTGCGTATAAGCGCAAAAGGAGCCCCGCATGGATTGCCCGGTCACCGCTCGTCCCACCGTTATCGTTATCTCCGACTCGCTCGGTGATACCGCTTGTGAGGTGGTGCTTGCGGCGTCCGGGCAATTTGATGAAGGGGCTTTTCACGTTTTGCGCCTGCCAAAGGTGGCCTCCGTGGAGCAAGTCAAGTCATTTGTGGGGCCGCGCGTCGATGCCGACCATCGCGATATCGCCGTGTTCCACACCATTGTCGATCCGGCCCTTCGTGCTCGTGTGCTCGACTACTTGGGCATGCTGCACATTCGCTCGGTCGACCTGATCGGTCCGACGCTCGCCGTGCTGTCGTCGCTCGTCGGCGTGCCGCCCAAGGGCGTTGCGGGCGTGATTCACAAGACCGATGACCGCTATTTCCATCGTATCGAGGCCATGGAGTATTTCGTTGAGCACGATGACGGGCGCGGTTGCGACGATCTGTCGGGTGCCGATATCGTGCTACTGGGCGTATCGCGCACGTCCAAGACGCCGCTGTCGATGTATTTGGCCTATCAAGGTTACAAGGTTGCCAATGTTCCGTTGGCCCATGGCATGGAGCCGCCGAAGTCGATTTACGAGGTCGACCCGATGCGCCTGTTCGGCCTGATTTCGACCGTCGATGTGATTTCCGAAATTCGCGATAGCCGCTTGGGCGATGACTACGCCCGTGCCGTTGCCGGCTCCTATGCCGAGCCCGAGAGCGTGCGCAGCGAGCTCGAGGAAGCTCGTGCCCTCATGAAGCGCCTAGGCTGCTTTGTGGTGCGTACCGACGGCAAGGCCATCGAGGAAAGCGCTGCCGAGATCATTGCCCACCTCGAAGAGATTCAGGAAGCCAGGGCCCGCCGTGCCGCCCGTCGCGCTCAACTGCAGTAGTCCTTTCTGGGATGATTTTTCTGGGACGGGGATTAAAAAATCACCCCAGATGACTAGTTTTGATAAAGCGATTTAGCAGTTTTTACCGCTTTTAACCTGCAATTACAGTCTAGTGGTATCTTCATAAGGTAACCACCTTTACCTACCGTTTACCGCCAGTTTTAGCACGTTTACCAAACCGCGCACCCTCTGCTCAAGCCCGCTCAAAACCCGCCGTATAGTTCCCTCACGGCCCGCATCCGGCGGGTCGATTCGTTACCACGGTCGTGCGCGAGAGCGCATGGAAGGGGAAGTATCGTGAGCGATTGCAAGAGGGTTTACCGTTTTGGAACCGACGCCCAGGGCACCTGTGTCACTGAGGGCGACAAGTCCATGAACTTCGTGCTTGGCGGCAAGGGCGCAAACCTTGCCGAGATGAGCCGCATCGGCCTGCCGGTTCCCGGTGGCTTTACCATTACCTGCCAGACTTGCGTCGAGTACTCCGGTGCCGGCAACGTCTGGCCCGAAGGCGCACTCGATGAGATCGTTGCCGCCGAGGCCGACCTCGAGGCCCGCTGTGGCAAGAAGCTCGGTGACGACAATGATCCGCTGCTCGTATCGGTTCGCTCGGGCGCTCCGTTTTCCATGCCCGGCATGATGGACACGGTCCTCAACTTGGGTCTCAACGACGACTCCGTTCAGGGTCTCATCGCGCAGACGCAGAATCCGCGTTTTGCCTGGGACAGCTATCGACGCTTTATCCAGATGTTCTCCAACGTCGTCATGGGCGTCGATGCCGATCTGTTCGAGAACGCGCTGACCCAGGCACGCCTGGTCGCTGGCGTCCGCGTCGACTCCGAGCTTTCGGCCGAGGACCTGCAGGAGCTCGTCGAGACCTTCAAGGGGATCTTCTCCGACAACGTCGAGGCCGCCCTGTATCCCGAGCTCGAGGTCGCCGACGGCAAGCCCGTCTTCCCGCACGATCCTGAGCTTCAGCTGCGCCTTGCCATCCAGGCCGTCTTCGGCAGCTGGATGAACGAACGCGCCTGCATCTATCGCAAACAGCACGGCATCTCCGACGAGCTCGGTACCGCCGTCAACGTTCAGGCTATGGCCTTTGGCAACAAGGGTGAGACCTCTGCGACCGGCGTTGCCTTTACGCGTAATCCGGCCGACGGCACCAAGGAGTTCTACGGTGACTTTTTGGTTAACGCCCAGGGCGAGGACGTTGTCGCCGGCATCCGCAACACCGAGCCCATCGCCGACCTCAAGACCACCCCGGGCCTTGAGTCCGCAGGTGAGGAGCTCGAGCGCGTGTTCCTGACGCTCGAGGATCATTATCGCGATATGTGCGATATCGAGTTCACCATCGAGCAGGGAAAGCTCTGGATGCTCCAGACCCGCGTGGGCAAGCGCACCGCTACCGCCGCCCTGCGCATCGCCATCGAAATGGTCGAGGAGGGTCTGATCACCCGCGAGGAGGCCGTGAGCCGCATCGATCCCGCGCAGCTCGACCAGCTCCTGCACCCGCAGTTTGACGCCTCCAGGAAGTACGAGGCCTTGGCCAGCGGTCTTAACGCCAGCCCCGGGGCCGCCGTGGGCGAGGTTGTGTTCTCGAGCGACGATGCCGTTGCGCGTTCCGCCGAGGGCCACAAGGTTATTCTGGTTCGCTGGGAGACCAACCCCGACGACCTGAAGGGTATGGTTGCCGCTGAGGGCATCCTGACCAGCCACGGTGGCAAGACGAGCCATGCCGCCGTTATCGCCCGTGGCATGGGTACCCCCTGCGTCTGCGGCGTCGAACGCTTCCATATCGACGCTGCCGAGAAGGTTGTGCGCATCGAGGGCAGCGATCGCGTGCTGCATGAGGGCGATGTCATCTCCATCGACGGCACCCAGGGCATCGTCGTCGACGGTCCCGTCGACCTGGTCTCCGCCGAGCTTACCGGCGACCTGGACACCATCCTGTCCTGGGCAGACGAGATCCGCCTGGACGAGACCTGCGGCCACGCCAACCATGTGCGCGTCAACGCCGACAACCCCGAGGATGCCGCGCTTGCTCTTGAGTTTGGCGCCGAGGCCATCGGCCTGTGCCGCACCGAGCATATGTTCCTGGGCGATCGCAAGAACATCATCCAGAGCTTTATCCTGTCTGACGATGAGGCCGTGAAGCAGCAGGCCTTGGCCGACCTGCTCAAGGTTCAGACTGAGGATTTCTTGGCGATGTTCAAGACCATGTCCGGTCGCGATGTGGTCGTTCGCCTGCTCGATCCGCCGCTGCACGAGTTCCTGGATAATCCTCGCGAGCTCGAGGTCGCCATCACCAAGAAGGAGGCCGCTGGCGCAAGCGAGGAAGAACTCGCTGCCCTGCGTGCCCGCCTGCGTCGTATCGACGGCATGGTCGAGTCCAACCCCATGCTGGGCTTGCGCGGCGTGCGTCTGTCCGTTGTCTTTGGCGATCTGCCGCTCATGCAGGTTCGTGCCGTCGCTACGGCCGCCGCTCGCCTTATCAAGGAGGGTGTCGATCCGCGCCCCGAGATCATGGTCCCGCTCGTTTCCATCACGGCCGAGCATGTCCAGACTCGCGAGGTCATCGAGCGCGTGATCGCCGAGGTTGCCGCCGAAGAGGGCGTCGAGCTCAACATTCCCGTGGGCACGATGCTCGAGCTGCCGCGCGCCTGCATGGTCGCCGACGAGATCGCCCAGCACGCCGACTTCTTCTGCTTTGGCACCAACGACCTCACCCAGACCACCTTCGGCTTCTCCCGCGACGATGCCGAGGCCAAGTTCATCCCGCTGTACATGCATAAGAAGATCTTGAAGGACAACCCCTTCGAGACCATCGACACGGCGGTGCTCGAGCTCGTGCGCGTGGCCGTCGAAAAGGGCCGCGCCACTAACCCCGGTATGCACTTTGGTGTGTGCGGCGAGCACGGCGGCGACCCCAAGTCCATCAAGGGCTTGTTTAACGTGGCCGATGTGGACTATGTGTCCTGCTCGCCCTACCGCGTGCCCCTGGCGCGTCTGGCTGCTGCTCAGGCCAAGCTCGAGGCCAAGCGTTCCGCCTAACGTTTTGGGTGTAGACGCCTAGCGTAGCCCCCCTTCATGCCGCCCGTCTCATTCGTGAGGCGGGCGGTTATCATGTGCGGGTTTTGTCTTTTTGTCTGCGTAAAAAATTGTTCTTGCAGCGGAAACCCGCGCGTGTATACTCGAATACGTTTGTTCAACTACGTGCCGGCCAAGGTGGTACGGCACCTCTAGAAGAGTAAGGAATTGCACATGGATTACATCCGCGCAATCGAGCGTCAGCAGATCCGCGAGGACATTCCTCAGGTTCGCGTCGCCGACAACGTCAAGGTTCACTACCGCATTAAGGAAGGCGACCGCGAGCGCATTCAGGTCTTCCAGGGCGACGTCATCCGCATGGCCGGCGCCGGTGCCCGCGAGACCTTCACCGTCCGCAAGATGTCCTTCGGTGTCGGTGTTGAGCGTACCTTCCCGCTTCACAGCCCCAAGATCGCCAAGCTCGAGGTCGTTCGTCATGGTCGCGTCCGTCGCGCCAAGCTGTACTACCTCCGCGACAAGGTGGGCAAGGCTGCTCGCATCCCCGAGAAGCGCTAAGAAGATCGCAGCGTCTGTCCACTCGTTTGGACACAAGGGTCACCTTCGGGTGGCCCTTCTTTTTATCTGATTTGCATGCAAGGAGGGCCTGGTATGGCCAACATGACGAGCTCGGTTTCGGCATCGCAGGTTGCCGGTGAGCTGGCGAGCGCTACGTTTGAGGAGATTCCCGCCCTCGTGGAGCATTATCGCGAGGACCCGCGCCAGCAGGTGATCAAGGCTTGTGAACGCGCCCTCAAACGCCATGCCAAAGAGGTTGCCGAGCGCGAGCGCGTTAATGGCATGTACGAGCTTATGCATGAGCTTGGCGGCGATGGGGTGATCGTTGGTGTCGACGAGGTGGGTCGCGGATCGGTTGCCGGTCCCTTGACGGTGTGCGCCGTGTGCCTTCCCATGAAGCCGCGCGTCTGGGGCATCAACGATTCCAAAAAGCTCACGCCGGCGCGCCGCGAGCTGCTCTCGGTGAAGATTGCCGAGGTGGCGACGGCGATCGGTTTTTGCCATATCGCGCCTAAGGATATCGATGAGATGGGCATGGCGCGTGCCATTCGTGCCGCCGTCGCGGGCGCCGTGGCCGATACGGGACTTGAACCCGACTGTGTCCTCATGGATGGCAACCCCTTGGGCGCCGTTCCCAACGAGCGCGATGTGGTGAAGGGCGATGCCAAAATCGCCTGCATCGCCGCGGCGTCCATCATGGCTAAGGTGACGCGTGACGAGATGATGGTCGAGTACGACGCCGAGTATCCCGAGTACCATCTGGCCGAGTCGAAGGGCTATGCAAGCCCCGAGCACATCGAGGCCATTCGCAAACATGGACTTTGTCCGCTGCACCGCGTGAGCTTTTGCGGAAACTTTCTGCAGACTGAGCGCCTTTTCTAGGTCAATTGTGGAGAAAGGGACCTCTGGGGTTTTATAAACCTGCTGGTAGCGGGCCGTATGCAACAGCATTGCTGCGTACGGCCCGTTTTTTGACGGCATTTGGTCAGCTTTTGGTTTGCTTCCGGTACTTACCCGCATGAAAGGTGCCCTCATCATCGGGGCAATGCAGCGTGCGGGAAAGGAGACCCCATGAGTGCCGCAAGCAAAAAGAGCAAGACGCAGCAGCTCAAGGAGCGTTGGGAAAACGGCGAGCTCGACTGCGGGGCGATGACGCCCGAGTTTATCAAGGGACTCAGTCCCCGCGAGCTGGGCATGATGGGCGAGCTGATCACCATCGACTACTTTAACGAGCGCGGCTACACCTTGCTGGAGCAGGGTTATCGTTGCACCGAGGGCGAGGCCGATCTGGTGCTGCTCGATGAGCTCGACGATGTCGTGGTGATGGCCGAGGTCAAGACCAGACGCGTTGCACTGGATTGCAACACGCGGGTCTTTCCCGAGGAGGCCGTGGACGCCCAAAAGCAACGCCGCTACCGCCGCATCGCAAGTTGCTACCTCATGGAGCATTATCCACTCAAGGCGATTCGCTTCGATGCCGTGGGTGTCACCATTCGCGGCGGGCATATCGCCGAGATCGAGCATCAGTACAACGCGTTCGATTGGCAGGTGTCGTGATGGCGTTCGAGACGTTTGCCGTTCACGCGGCCTGCATCCGCGGCGTCGAGGCGATTCACGTCACGGTCGAGGTCTCGCTTGCCGGTGGCGTTCCGGGCATTCAGATGCTCGGCATCCCGAGTATGGAGGTGATGGAGTCACGCGGTCGTATTCGCTGCGCGATGCGCTCCGCCGGGTTCGAGATCCCACGCTCGGGCATTACGGTCAATCTGGCGCCCGGCGATATTCGTAAGACCGGTAGCGGCTTTGATCTGCCCATCGCCATTGCGGTATTGGCGGCCGATGGTCAGATTCCCCGCGACAACCTCGATCGTTGTCTTATCGCAGGTGAGCTTGGCTTGGACGGTACGGTGCTTCCCGTCAAGGGCGAGGTGGCGTTTCAGCTATTGGCGCGTGATATGGGGCTGTCCTTTATCGCCGGCAGGTCCGATCAGCATGTGCCGCTTGCGGGCGTGGATTGCGGATTTATCGATCATTTGTCTCAGCTTGCCCATGGTATGGGCGAGGCGGCTCGGCACTATTTGGATTCTGAGGGCGTCGAGGCGACCTTTGAGCCCGAGCTCGACTATGCCGACGTGCTGGGGCAGGAGGTTGCCAAACGTGGCATGGCACTTGCGGCGGCAGGAGAACTCGGCCTGCTCATGATTGGGTCCCCGGGATCGGGCAAGACGATGCTTGCGCGCCGTATGACCGGCATCCTGCCCGAGCTTTCCGTTGAGGATCAGCAGGAGGCGCTGTGCATCCATTCGGTTTTGGGTGAGAACATTGATGGCTTGTTGGCAGGTCATCGGCCGTTTCGAAGTCCCCATCACAGTATTTCAACGGCGGGCCTTATCGGCGGCGGGCGCCCGGTGCACCCGGGTGAGATCAGCCTTGCTCATGGCGGCGTGCTCTTTTTGGACGAGCTTGCCGAGTTTCCCACGGGTGTGCTGCAGACGCTGCGTCAGCCCATCGAACGCGGCTATGTGAGGATCGTGCGTGTCGACGGGGCCTTTACCTTCCCGTCGCGCTTTCAGTTGCTGGCCGCGAGCAATCCCTGCCCCTGTGGCTTTTTGGGCGATCGCGAGGTGCCATGCCGCTGCTCGGCATCGATGGTGGAGCGCTATCGGGCAAAGCTGCGCGGTCCTTTGGCCGACCGTATCGACATGATGATCGATGTGACCCGTCCCGACCCCCAAGTGATTATCGAGGGTGCGGAGGGTATGTCGTCGGCCGAGTTGCGTGACTACGTTGTGCGCGGTCGCGCCTTTCGCGCCTGGCGCGAGTCCCGTATGGACGATGTGGATGCCGAGGCCGAGGATGACGAGACGCGGTCCATTGACGGCGTCGTTTCGACCTTTGAGCTCGATGCTGCGGCGGAGAAGTGTGTGCTCGGCCTGTCGAAGCGCACGCATCTCACGGGCCGCGGCATCGTGCGCCTGGTGCGTATCGCGCGTACCATCGCCGACGTCGCCGAGAGCGAGCAGGTGACGCAGGACCACGTGCTCGAGGCGGCGATGTACCAGGGAAGGAGGGACCAGTGATGGCCGAGGGGACCTTCGAGCTGCATCCAGGTGACGCGTTGTATCCCGAGACTGTTTTGGAGCTTTCTGATGTTCCCCAGACGCTCTATGTGCGCGGCAACCCCGAGGTGCTTTCGACGCCTGCGCTCTCCATCATCGGCGCGCGCAAGGCCTCGCCGTATGGTCTTGCCGTGGCAGAGCTTGCGGCAAAGGTGGCGGTCGAGGCGGGAGTGACGGTTGTTTCGGGCGGCGCGGTCGGTTGTGACCAGGCCTCGGGTTGGGCTGCGGTCAACGCCGGCGGCAAACACGTCGTGGTGCTGGGGACGGGTGCCGACGTGGTCTACCCGCGTTCGAGTGCGGGGCTTATTACGCGCACGCTCGATACGGGTGGCGCGGTCGTGTCGATATCCCCGTGGGGCATGGGTCCGCGCAAGTTTGCCTTTCCACGCCGCAATCGCGTGATCGCGGCCCTGTCACAAGCCCTCTTTGTATCCGAGGCAGGTATGCCTTCCGGGACGTTTTCTACAGCCGAGGCTGCTATGGATTTGGGGCGCGAACTTCTTGCCGTGCCGGGGTCGATCCTATCGCCCGAGTCGCGTGGCACGAATTACCTCATTGCGAACGGGGCCTGCTGCATCATCGACGAGGAATCTATCGAGATGGCTATCTCACGCATCTACGGCACCCTGCGCTACTCGCGCCCCGATGCGCCCGGCATTGCCGACCTGGATCCAACACAGCAGACCGTGATGCATGCGCTCATCGCCTCTCCGCTCAAGGTCGACGACATCGCGGCGCTTGTCTCGCTCGATGCCGTCGGAGTGCTCAAGCTCTTGGGTTCGCTTGAGCTCGAGGGGCTTATTGAGCGCATGATGGATGGAAGGTATGCGCCCTCCAAGTTTGCCCTTCACGCCCAGACACCCTTCGGTCACAATGGAAAACGTGTCAATTAGAAAGGTGTTTGCAGATGCTGTTTGATCAGGTGACGGTTATCGGTGGCGGTCTGGCGGGTTCGGAATGCGCGATCCAGCTGGCAGACCGCGGGTTTGCCGTAAAGCTGTGCGAGATGCGCCCCCAGGTGAGCTCCCCGGCCCACCATACCGATCACCTGGCAGAGCTCGTCTGCTCCAATTCGTTTAAGTCGACCCGTCCGGATTCTGCGGCTGGTTTGCTGAAGGCCGAGCTTGAGCGCATGGGCTCGGTCCTGCTCGATTGCGCCCATCGTGCGGCCGTTCCCGCCGGCGGGGCCCTGGCGGTCGACCGTGTCAAGTTTTCCGAGCTTGTCGAGGCCGAGGTTGCCGCCCGTCCCAATATCGAGATCATTCATGGCGAGGTCACGCAGATTCCCGAGGGCCATGTGGTCATTGCCGCTGGCCCCTTGTGCTCGCCGGCACTGAGCGAAGAGGTCATGAAGCTCGTCGGTGGCGACGCCCTTGCGTTCTTCGATGCCGCGGCGCCGATCGTCGATGCCTCCACGCTCGATATGGACGTGCTGTTCTCGCAGTCGCGCTACGAGGAACAGGGGAGCGGCGACTATCTCAACGCTCCACTCAATAAGGAGGAGTACGAGGCCTTTATCGAGGCGCTTACCACGGCCGATCGCGTGGTGCTCAAGGACTTTGAGGGCGGCGATCTGTTCCAGGCATGCCAGCCTGCCGAGGAGGTTGCGCGCACCGGCAAGGACGCCATTCGCTTTGGCGCCATGAAGCCCGTCGGCCTCACCGACCCGCGTACCGGACGTCGCCCCTGGGCGGCGATTCAACTGCGTGCCGAGAACAAGGAGAAGACCGCCTATAACCTGGTGGGCTTCCAGACCAACCTGACCTTTGGCGAGCAGAAGCGCGTCTTCCATATGGTGCCGGGTCTGGAGAACGCCGAGTTCTTCCGCTACGGTGTCATGCACCGCAATACCTTTGTCGACGCCCCGCACGTGCTCGATGGCACCTTTGCCGTACCCGGTACCGGCGTGCGCCTGGCCGGTCAGATCACCGGCACCGAGGGCTATATGGAGGCCGTGGCGACCGGTCTGCTCGCGGCGCTCAACACCTATGCCGAGGCTATCGGTGCCACGGGCGTCGAGCTGCCGCGCGTGGGCGCCCTGGGCGCGCTCGTGGGGTATGCGACCGATCCGGCTACGGTGGGCTACCAGCCCATGCACGTCAACTTTGGCCTCGTGCCGCCGCTTGAGGACGGCAAACGCCGCAGCAAGCGCGACCGCTACCAGGCCTACGCGGACCGTGCGCTCGAGGCTCTTGATGCCTATCTGGCAACTCGCCCCGATCTGTTTGGAGGCGACCGGTCATAGCCTTTGACCTGTACGACACCGTCGACTCGTTTATCGCCTACATCGCACGTGTCGAGGGTCTTTCTCCCAACACGGTGACGGCCTATGGCTCGCGGCTGGAGCGCTTTGCTGCCTGGTGCGAGCGTGAGGATATCGATGCTTTCGCTGCCGACGTGCGCACCATTCGTCGCTATCTTGCCGAGCTTTCGCGTGAGCAGGTGGCTCCCCGAACGCTTGCGGCGCATCTGTCGGCTATCCGATCTCTCTATCGCTGGATGGCTGCCGAGGGGATTGTCGAGGGCGATGCGGTCTCGGCGATCGCATCGCCCAAGCTGCCGCGTGACCTGCCGGGCGTCCTTACGACCCAGCAGGTCGAGGCGCTGCTCAAGACGCCTGATACCTCGACGCCCGCTGGACTGCGCGATGCGGCGATGCTCGAGCTGCTCTATGCCTCGGGTGCTCGTATCTCTGAGCTCGCAGCACTCAATGTGGAGTCCATCGCTTGGTCCGAACGCACGCTGCGCCTGTGGGGCAAGGGGAGCAAAGAACGTATCGTCCCTCTGTATCGTCGTGCGCTCGAGGCGACGCGCCTCTATATTGAGGAGGGGAGGCCGGAGTTGCTTGCTCGGGCAAAGCGCCGTGACCTCGCTACCGGGCCGCATCCGTTGCTTATATCGGCGCGCGGCAATCGCATGAGCGCCGCCATGCTCCGGCGGCGGTTCCATACGCTGGCGACGCTCGCCGGCATTCCGGCCGACATCGCCCCGCATGCGATGCGCCATACCTTTGCGACTGACTTGCTCGAGGGCGGTGCGGACCTGCGCTCGGTTCAAGAGCTGCTGGGTCATGCGAGCCTGTCCACGACGCAGATCTACACGCATCTCACGCCCGATCGGCTTAAGCGGGCTGTGGCTCAAGCCCATCCCCGCGGCGAATAGTGGCTGGGACGTCCCGCGCCGCACTCAGGTTGATTTCCGATCTCAGCCGAACACATTGAGCAGA